>JAGRKQ010000004.1 GCA_020442235.1 Hyphomicrobiaceae bacterium
CCAGACCTTCTTCATGGACGACGATGTGCGTGAGAAGACCCGCCTCGACGCCGTGGTCACGGTGGTCGATGCCCGCCATCTTCTGGCGCGCCTCGACGACAGCCCGGAGGCGGAAGAGCAGGTCGCCTTTGCCGATGTCATCCTCGTCAACAAGGTCGATCTGGTGAACGCGCAGGAACTTTTCGCCGTCGAAGAGGCGATCCGCGCGATCAATCCCTATGCCACGCTCTATCGCACGACGCGCACGGAGATCGATCTGGGCGCGATCCTCGATCGCGGCGCCTTCGATCTGGAGCGCATTCTCGAACTCGATCCGGCCTTCCTGTCGCCGGAAGACGCGCCGGAGCATGATCACGTCTGCGGGCCCGACTGCGATCACGAGCATCACGGCCACCATCACCATCACGGCCATGAGCACCATCACCATGATCACCACGACCATGAGCATGTGTGCGGCCCGGACTGCGACCATGACCACGGTCCCGCCGCGCGCCGGCACGATCCGACCGTGACCAGCGTGTCGCTGTCGGGCGGCATCGTCGATCCGCAGAAGTTCATTCCCTGGCTTCAGGAAGTGACGCAGGTGCAGGGGCCGGACATCCTGCGCCTCAAGGGCATCCTCGCCTTCCCCGAGGAGCCGAAGCGCTATGTCGTGCAGGGCGTGCACATGATCGTCGAGGGCGATCTGCAACGCGACTGGCGCGACAGCGAGGCGCGCGAAAGCCGGCTCGTCTTCATTGGCCGCAAGCTCGACGCCGCGGCGCTGAAAGCCGGCTTTGCCGCCTGCGCGGCCTGACACCATGGACCGGACGTCCTTCGATGCCGGGGCGCATGTCGAATGCGCGGTCTTTCTCGGCACCCTTCCGGTTCTGGCGCTGGCCGACGGGCGCATCGTCACGCCGGATGGCGCAGAAGAGCCGGCACTTCTTTCGCGTCACGGCGAGGCGATCCTGGCGGCGGTGCCGACGCGCGACGGTGCGGCGCTTCTGACCAGCGGCGAGGACGGCGCGGTGATGCGCCACGATGCCGCCGGCGAGGCGGAAACGCTCGCCCGGCGCAAGGGCAAATGGATCGACGCACTGGCCGCCGGCAATGACGGGGCGGTCGCCTTCGTCGCTGGCCGCGAGACCCTTATCCTTCTCAAGGGGCGCGAAAAGGCGATCGCCACCAGCCGCGCCCCGGCCGGGCTTGCCTTTGCGCCGAAGGGCCAGCGGCTGGCGCTCGCCCTTGTCGATGTCGTGGAACTGCACTGGGTCGGCACCGATGCCCCGCCGCAGCGTCTCGACTGGAAGGGCGCGCATCTCGGCGTCACCTTCTCGCCGGACGGGCGTTACGTGATCTCGACCATGCAGGAAATGGCGCTGCATGGCTGGCGGCTGGCCGATGGCCATCACATGCGCATGACCGGCTATCCCGCCAAGGTGCGGTCCATGGCCTTCACCGCGAAGGGCAAGTGGCTGGCGACCTCCGGCGCCGATGCGGCGATCCTCTGGCCGTTCCTCACCAAGGACGGGCCGAGCGGCAAGGCGCCGAAACAGCTCGGTGTCCTGCCGGCCCTTGTGACCCGCGTCGCGCCGCATCCGTCGGAAGAAGCTGTTGTGCTCGGCTATCAGGACGGGCGGGTCATTCTGGTGCGCATCGAGGACGAGGCCGAAGTGCCGCTTGCTCCCGATGGCGGCGGCGCGGTGTCGGCGCTCGCCTGGGACAAGACCGGGCAGAGCCTTCTCGTCGGGCGGGAAAGCGGGCGCTGCGACCTCATCCGCATCGGGCGGGGCTAGGCCGGACGGCGGGTGCGTTAACCGGCCGTTCACCCTGAATTGCGTGCGCGCGGCATTTGCCCCGCCGCGTTAACCTGCGGGCGAAGGTTGGGGCGGCAGGCTTTCGCCCATGTTGACGCTTGCTACCCTTATCGCCCTCGTCGTCGCCCTTGACGGTCTGCGCCAGACCGTCGGTGCCTGGAACCGCGTGATCGCGGGCAGCGCCACCCTGGGCGATCTTCTGCATCTCACCGGGTTCCTCGGAGAAGAGGAAGTGCGTCACCGTTTCGGTGCGCCGGACGAGAACGGGCGATACCGGACCGCCGTCATCGACATCGAGCGCAATCAGAAACGCCTCGGCCGGGCCATGGCCGATCCTCTGCTTGCCGCGCTCGTCATCACCGTTCCGGTCGTGGCGCTTCTGGCCCAGGACCCGCCGTTGATGATCGCCGCGACGGTGTTCGTGATCCTCTGGCATGTCCTGACGCGCAATTATCTCGAAGAGACCAGCGCCCCGCGCATCTGAGCCCCTAGGCCTCCACCGCCTTGAGGAACTCCAGGGCGGGAGCGGTGCGTTTCGGGTCGATCTCGATGGTTTCGGCCGTCACGATCCCCTCCTGCACGAAGGGGTCGGCCGCGATGCGCGCATCATGCTCGGCCCGGCTTTCTCCATGAGCGAGGATGGCGCCGCCGGCCGCGGGCTGGATCGTGCCGACGCACAGGAAGGCGCCGTCTGCAAAGCCCTTGGCGATCCAGTCATTGTGTGCGGCCATGAAAGCGGGGGCCGCGGCCTTGTTGCCGGTGAATTTCAACAGTGTGACAAACATCGTCGCTCCTTCGGTGTCAGGATCGGGAAATATCCGGCAGGGTGGCCAGCCACGCTTCGATGCCGGCCACTTCGCGGCGGATGAAGGGTTCGTCGCGAAAGGCCGTCGCGATGCTCGCCACCCCTTGCGACCAGGACAGAAGATGCAGCGCCAGAGCTTCAGAACGCTCACCGGCGCCAAGTTCGAGAAACTGGCCGGCGAGCCAGTCGCGGAACAGCCCGAAGATGTCCGCGGCGCGGTCCTGGGCGATGTGATCGAGCTTGGCGAGTTCGGTGCACAGCGTGCCGACCGGGCAGCCGAAAGCCATGATCCGGGTGCGGTTGGCGATCAGCATGTGAATGAAGGACAGGATGCGGCCGCGCGGTCCGTCGCTGCCGGCCTGCCAGGCATCCAGCATGGCGCGCGTGCGCTCCATACGGCGGGTGATCACTGCATCCAGAATGTCATTCTTGGTCTTGAAGTGGTGATAGAAATTGCCGCGCGAGATGCCCACGGCCGCTGCGATGGTGGCGAAGGACGTGGCCTCGAACCCCCCTTCGTAGAAGAGAATGTCGGCCTTTTCGACGATCGCATTGCGGGTAGCGGATTCGGGCATATCGGGTCGCTGTGTGGCTTGCGCGCCAATATTTAGGACAATTGACCTAATTCGTCAAAGCCTTTCCCGGCGCTTGACCTTGCCGCGCGTGGCCGCAACATGGCCGGGTGAACGCAACAGGGTGGGGCGGTCTTGGATACTTTGTCGCGGATCGAGGCTTTTCTGGACGTGGTCGAGGCGGAAGGCTTTTCGGCCGCCAGCCGCCAGACCGGCAAATCCAAGGCGATCCTGTCCAAATATGTGCGCGATCTGGAAGACACGCTGGGCGTGCGGCTCCTCAATCGCACGACGCGGCGCGTTTCCCTCACCGAGGCGGGCGAGACCTATTATGCCGAGGCCAAGGCCATCCTCGATCAGTTGAGCGCGCTGGAAACGGCGATCGCCGATCAGGCTTCCGCGCCGCGCGGCCATCTCAAGATCTCCGCCCCGCGCACCTATGGTGAGGGACTGCTCGGGGCTTCGATCATGGAGTTCGCGGGCCTGCACCCCGACCTTACGCTCGATCTGCGCTTCGATGACCGGATCGTCGATCTCGTTGCGGAGGGCTTCGATGTCGCGATCCGCATCACCGAGCTTTCCGATTCCAGCCTCGTTGCGCGCAAGCTGGCGCCGTTCCGCATTCTCGTTTGCGCCCATCCCGATGTGATCGCTCGATACGGCATGCCGGAAACGCCGGAAGCGCTGGCGGCCCTTCCCTGCATCATCGACACCAATGTGCGCATCCGAAACGCCTGGCCGTTCCTCGGCCCGGACGGTCAGCGCAGGACGGTGCGGGTGCAGGGACGCATCGAGGTCAACTCGCCGCATGCGGGCCGGCTTGCCGCCCGTGCCGGGCTCGGCTTTGCCTTCATTCCGGAAATCGTCGTGGAAGATGATCTCACCTCCGGCGCGCTGGTGCCGGTGCTCGAAGGCTTTGAATATACCGGGCTCGGCATTTACGCCGTCTTTGCCCACCGCGAGCACGTTCCCGGCAAGCTGCGCGCCTTCGTCGATCATCTGGTGGAGCGGTTCGGCCGGCCCCTGTCGCGGCGTTAGGCCTTCATGGCGGGTTCCGGCTTGCGGCGATCCGTCGCCCTTGAAGGTGGCCACAAGACGGACAAGGTCTGGCGGCATGGAGCACAGGACCGCATCGTCGCAAGAGCCTTGCCTGGGTCGCAAGGGCCTTACTCGAAGCGTCCGGAAACGGGGGATGGATTGACAGCAGAAGCGCCTCTTGTCACGCGGCTGGCGGCCGCGCTCTTTGGGTTCGCTCTGACGGGGGCAGCCGGTGCGCTGCTTCTGCCGGTCGCGGCCAGCGCGCATCCGCATGTGCTTATCGACGCCATCGCCAGCATCGTCTTCGATGCCGACGGATCGGTTGTTGCCATCGATCATCGCTGGACCTTCGACGAGGGCTTTTCCGCCTATGCGACGCAGGGACTCGATGCCGATGGCAATGGCGTTCTGGACAGCGCGGAACTCGCCGAACTGGCGCAGATCAACGTCGAGTCATTGGTCGATTACGGCTATTTCACCGTTGTCGCGGCCACCGACAACGTGCTGACCGACGATGCGCTCGACAGCGTCGCGTTCGGGGCGCCGCAGGACTATCACCTTGAATCCGACGGTGAGAAGCTGACGCTCTTCTACCGGCTGCCGCTTGCCGAACCGCTCGCCGTTCCGCAAGGCGGGGCGGTGATCGTCGATGTCTTCGATTTTGAATATTTCATCGCCTTCACACTGATCGGCGAAACGCCGGTGACGCTGGCCGAGGCGCCGGCGGGCTGCACGGTGAGCGTCGACCGGCCGGAACAGCTCGACGATGCCTTTGCGGCCATCCTGGCGATGATCCCGGCGGACGGGGAGCTTTCGCAGGAGCAGATGAACCTGGCCGCGGGGCTTTCCAACCGGGCGCGTGTGCGATGCGGCGGCTGATCGCCGGCGCGGTCTGCGCGCTGATAACGGCCCTGCCGGCCGGCGCTTCGCCCTTCGGTTCTGGGCCGCCGGCCGAAACGCCGCTCGACATCGGGCCGGACAGCTGGGTGCGGTATCTCGCCGGGGAGCAGGCGCGGTTCCTGCGGGCCCTGTCGGATGGGATTTCGGCCATCGCCGACCGGCCGGAAGCGGCCTTCGGGCTGATCCTCATCGCCTTCATCTATGGCGTGCTTCACGCCGCGGGGCCGGGGCACGGCAAGGCGGTGATCTCGTCCTATGTTCTGGCGACGCGCGACACGGTGCGCCGGGGCATTCTTCTCGCCGTCCTCTCCAGCCTGTTGCAGGGCACGGTCGCGGTGCTGGCGGTGGCGATCCTGGCCGGCGTCTTCGGGGTCGCGGCGACGACCATGAACAGCGCCGTCCTGTCGCTGGAGCGCCTTGCCTTTTTTCTGCTGGCCCTGCTTGGCGGCTGGCTGGTGTGGAAGAAGGCGGTTCTGCCGCTGACGCGTTTCCTCGCCGCGCGCCGGGTTGGCACCCGGCACGATCATCCCCATCACCACGATCCCCATCATCACGATCATGGGCACCATCACCACGACCATCACCATCACCATCACGATCATGAGCATGGGCCGGACTGCGGTTGCGGTCATGCCCATGCGCCGGATGCGCAGGCCGCTGCCGGGGTGCGGGATGTGAAGGGGGCTTTCGGCGTTGTCATCGCCGCCGGCATCCGCCCCTGTTCGGGTGCCATCGTGGTTCTGGTTCTGGCGCTCGCCGGCGGGGTGTTCTGGGCCGGAGTGGCGGCGGCCTATGCCATGGCGGCGGGCACGGCTCTGACGGTCGGCACGCTGGCTGCGGGCGCATCCGGGCTGGTGCATCTTGCCGAAAGGGGCGGTGCACGCTGGGCGCGGCTGGCGGCCTTCGTGTTGCGCGCGGCGGAAATCGCCGGGGCCTTTCTGGTCCTGGCGCTGGGGCTCTTGCTGCTGGCGGCGAGTTTTTCCTGAGCCGCGCCTAGATCCGCTCGCCGGCCTGACGCCGCGCGATCACCTTTTTGAGCTCACCGGAAAAGGCGGCAAAGATCGCCTTCGAGGGCGCATCGCTGGTGGCCCAGTATTCGGGGTGCCATTGCAGGCCCAGCGTGAAGCCGGGCGCACCGGACACACGGACCGCCTCGATGGTTCCGTCCGGAGCGGTTGCCTCGACGGCCAGATTCGGAGCGAGTTTTTCGATCGCCTGACGGTGCAGGGAATTCACCTCGATGGCGCCGGCGCCGACGATGCCGGCAAGGCAGCTCCCATCCTTGACCTCGACCCTGTGGCGGATGGCGAAGCGTTCGTCCTGAACCTCGCTTTGCGGCGCGCGGTGATCCATGCGCCCTGTCGTTTCCTGGATCTCGGTCGCCAGCGTGCCGCCGAGCGCGACATTGAGTTCCTGATGGCCGCGGCAGATGGCAAGCAGCGGCAGGCCGCGGGCAATCGCCCTGCGGATCAGCGGCAGGCTGGTCGCATCGCGCGCCGGATCATAGGGCTCATAGGTCGGCGCGGGCGCTTCGCCATAGACCTCGGGATGCACGTTGGAGCGCGAGCCGGTGACGAGCACGCCGTCGACCCGGTCCAGCGCGGCATCGATGTCGATCCGCTCTCCCAGCGCCGGCAGGATGAGCGGCACCGCACCCGCCGCATCGCTCACCGCCTTGAGATAGGTGTCGATGGCGGCGTGCCACTGATAGCCGTCGAGAAGGCGCTGATCGGCGGTAACGAGGACAACGGGCGTCACGGGATGTCTCCGGAAGACTGGGGCGCTTCAAGGCCTTACGAAAGTCGATCAGCCCTTGTGCGGATAAACGATATCGGCTTTAGTCTCGCCCGACTTGCAACGCAAGTTGCGGTTCGGGGCCATACCGAGAGGGGATGGCCCGGATCGACCTTCAAGACCGACGAATTGGGAGGAAACCGATGGATCGTCGCTCATTTCTGAAAAAGGCTGGTGTCGTAACGGCCGGTGCCGCCGCCACTTCGGCTCTTGCCACGCCTGCGCTTTCGCAGGACCGCCGCGAGCTGAAGATGGTCACCACCTGGCCGAAGAACTTCCCGGGCCTTGGCACGGGCGCGCAGCGCGTTGCCGACCGCATCACCGCCATGACCGATGGCCGCATCACCGTGACGCTTTATGCCGCCGGTGAACTCGTGGGCGCCTTCGAGTCCTTCGATGCCGTCTCCACCGGTGCCGCCGACATGTATCACGGCGCCGAGTACTACTGGCAGGGCAAGCACAAGGGCTTCAACTTCTTCACCGCCGTGCCGCTCGGCATGACGGCCGGTGAGCTCGACGGCTGGGTCAACCATGCCGGCGGTCAGGCCCTTTGGGACGAACTCGCAGCCGGCTTCAACCTGAAGCCGATGATGGCGGGCAACACCGGTGTCCAGATGGGCGGCTGGTTTGCGCGCGAAATCAATTCGCTGGAAGACATGCGCGGCATCAAGATGCGCATGCCGGGCCTCGGCGGCGAGGTTCTGCGTCGTCTCGGCGCTTCGGCCGTGGCGCTTCCGGGCGGCGAAATCTTCCCGGCGCTGCAGTCGGGTGCGATCGACGCCACCGAGTGGGTCGGTCCGTGGAACGATCGTGCGTTCGGCTTCCAGCGCATCGTCAAGAACTACTACTATCCGGGCTTCCATGAGCCGGGTTCGGGTCTTGCCGTCGGCATGAATCTTGACGTCTTCAACTCGCTTGCCGATTCCGACAAGGAACTGGTCAAGGCTGCCTGCCTTGCCGAGAACAACGTCATGTATTCCGAATACATGGCGAACAACGGTGCGGCGCTCTCCGCCCTCATCAACGAGGATGGCGTCACGCTGCGCAAGTTCCCGGACGAGGTCTGGGCCGAGTTTGCCAGGCTCTCCGAAGAGGTCGTCAACGAAGCTGCCGAAGACGATATCGGCCGCCGGATTCTCGCCTCCTATCAGCAGGCCCGCAAGGACATGGCTGGCTGGACCAAGATCGCCGAGCAGACCTACGCCGAAGCGCGTGGCGCCAACCTCGACATCTGAGGTCTTTCTGGACAAATGGCAGCGCGGCGGTTATCCGCCGCGCTGTCGCACGACAGACCCGCAGCAAGCGGGCGGTGCAAAGGGAACAGCGCGGCAGCCTCCTGATTTTTTGGAAGCGGGAGCTTGCGCCTTGTGAAGCCAGCAATGGCGGTGGGAGCATTCCATGGAGAATTCCAAGACCGGCGAGAGCGCCGGCCAGACCTCATGGTCGGCCGTGATGCTTGCCCTTTACGCGCTGACCGGGCTCATCCTCTGGCAGATGGTGTCGCAATCCGGGGTGCTCTCCGGCCTGGCTGCGGCCTTGCCCGTGTCGATGCCGGTCCTGTCGTTGTTCGTGCCGATCATCGTCTTCGGGCTGTTCCTGCTGGTGTCGCTCAAGAAGGATGGCCTCAAGGGGCTTGCGGACCGGATCGACGCCTTTCACGACCGGTTCGGCAAATATGTCGCCTGGCTCTCCTTCATCCTTCTGGTCGTGCAGATGGTGGTGGTTCTGGCGCGCTATCTCTACGGCGCGCCCAACATTCTCGCCCTGCCGGTGATCATGTGGCAGGAATCGATCATTTACATGCACGGCTTCCTGTTCATGCTGGGAGCGGCCTACACGCTGCGCCATGACGGGCATGTGCGTGTCGACATTTTCTACCGAGAGGCACCGATCTCGCGCAAAGCGATGGTCAATCTTCTCGGAGCGCTGTTCCTGCTGCTGCCGATGTGCGGCACGATCTGGGCGGTGTCCTGGACCTATGTCGCCTCGTCCTGGCAAATTCTGGAAGGTTCGCGCGAAACCTCCGGCCTTCAGGCCGTCTTCCTTCTCAAGACCGCCATTCCGATCTTTGCCATCTCGATGGCCATTCAGGGGATTTCCATGATCCTGCGTTCGCTTCTTGCCCTCAAGGGCGATGCCGACTCGGTCGAGCGCCTTCGGGCCAGCGGCGGGGGGCACTGATCATGGAAGGCCTGATCCACACCCTCGACATCCTGATGTTCGCGGTCGCCTGCGTCATGCTGATGGCCGGTTTCCCGGTGGCCTTCACGCTGGCCGGCGTCGCGCTGGTCTTTGCCCTTCTCGGCCATCTCGCCGGTGCCTCGATCACCATGGGCGCGATCCCCTCGCGCATCTTCGGCACGATGACCAACGATGTTCTGATCGCGGTGCCGCTCTTCGTCTTCATGGGCGTCATGCTGGAGCGCTCCAAGGTTGCCGAAGAACTGCTTGAGACCATGGGCAAGCTGTTCGGTTCGCTGCGCGGCGGGCTCGGCTTTTCCGTCTCCATCGTCGGTGCGCTGCTCGCCGCCTCGACCGGCATCGTCGGCGCCACGGTGGTGACGATGGGGCTGTTGTCGCTGCCGACCATGCTGCGCAACAATTATTCGCCGCGCCTTGCCTGCGGTTCCATCGCGGCGGCCGGTACGCTCGGCCAGATCATCCCGCCCTCCATCGTGCTGGTCATTCTCGGCGATCAGATCTCCAACGGATATCAGAAGGCACAGCTGGAGCTTCAGCAGCAGGCCTGGGCGAATGGCGATTTCTCCTTCGTGCCCGGAACGGTGTCGGTGGGCGATCTTTTCGCCGGCGCCCTGATTCCCGGCCTTGCGCTGGTCGGCATGTATATCGTCTGGCAGATCATCGTTGCGATCATCGACAAGGACGCCTCGCCGGCCATGGAAATCGCCGAAGGCGAAAAGCCCGGCGCGCGCCAGATCATGCATGCCCTGGTGCCGCCGATCGCGCTGATCATTGCCGTGCTCGGGTCGATCCTCGCCGGCATCGCAACGCCGACGGAAGCCGCGGCCGTCGGTGCCGTCGGTGCGATTTTCATCGCCGGCATGCGCCTGCACGATTCCGACAACGATCCGGTCTCGGCCAGGGTCTTCTACTGGTTCTCGGTGGTCCTGGTGGGCATCATCGCCCTGACGGCGGCCATCAGCATCCTGACGGGCCTTTTGGAACTCGTGCAGTCGATGACCGGCGGAGAATACGCCAACGGCTTTGCCGCCTTCGGCTTCTTCACGGTGCTTCCGGGCGCGGCCTTCCTGTTCTGGCTGCTGTCGATTGTTCTCGTCGCCTATCTCCTGTTTGCCTTCGTCACCGACAAGGACAAGGGCTCGATCCGGGTGCAAAGCCGCCTGGTGCTGGCGGGCTTTCTCGCCATCGTCTCGACGCTCGGCTGCACGGCTCTGTTCGACATGCGCATTGCGCTGACGACGCTGTCGTCGACGCAGATCTTCGCCATCGCTCTGTCGGGCTTCTTCTGCGCAATAATGGCGCTCGGCTTTGCCATGGCCAGCTGGCGTGCCTTCAAGGACACCGTGCTCGGTGCGGTGGCCGAGGCGACGACGCAGATCACCTGCATGGTGTTCATCATCCTCATCGGCGCGGCCTTCTTCAGCCTCGTCTTCCGCAATCTCGGCGGTGAGGAACTGGTGGCGGACCTTCTCGCCAATCTTCCCGGCGGCACGGTCGGTGCGATCATCGCCGTCATGCTGTTGATGTTCTTCCTCGGCTTCTTCCTCGACTTCCTGGAGATCGTCTTCGTCGTCGTGCCGCTGGTGACGCCGATCCTCCTGATCATGGAAATGCCGGATGGCGGCACCATGAGCCCGATCTGGCTCGGCATCATGATGGCGGTGAACCTTCAGACATCCTTCCTGACGCCGCCTTTCGGCTTCGCGCTGTTCTATCTACGCGGCGTCGCGCCCTCGAGCGTGAAGACGAGCGATATCTATTTCGGCATCATTCCCTTCGTCCTGATCCAGATCCTGGCGCTGGTGATGTTGTGGTTCTTCCCCTCGCTTGCGACGTGGCTGCCGCAGGTCGTCTACGGGAATTGACCCGGAAACCAATCCCTGGAAAGGGCGCCTCTCGAGGCGCCCTTTTTTGTTGCGTTGCAATATGTTGGACAGGGTCGGTAGACCTTCGTCGCAATCTTCCGCCCGGCCCCTTGTGTTTTGGATTCGGAGCCCGTTTGATGCCTTCAAGGGCGCAAGCGAACAACAATCGACGTCCGTTCAGGTGAGGAGAAACCATGGTCAACGGGCCACAGCCCGCGGGCGCTGTCCACGACACGTTCCCCAAGCTTCTGGCGCGCAATGCCGTGCGGTTCGGCGACCGGATCGCCATGCGCGAGAAGGATTTCGGGATCTGGCAGAGCTGGACCTGGAAGCAGGTCGATGCCGAGATCCGCGCCTTCGCCGGCGGGCTTGCCGCGCTCGGTGCGAAGCCGGGAGAGGGCATCGCCATCATCGGGCAGAACCGCCCGCGCCTTTACTGGTCGATGGTCGCGGCCCAGATGGTCGGCGCCATCCCGGTGCCGATCTATGCCGACAGCGTGGCCGAAGAGATGGCCTTCGTCCTCAATCACGCGGATGTGGCCTTTGCCGTCGTCGAGGACCAGGAGCAGGTCGACAAGGTCCTGTCGATCAGCGATCAGCTGCCCAATCTCAAGCACGTTTTCTATGACGACGACCGCGGTCTTCGCAATTACGACCACACACATCTGAAGAGCTTCGAGGGTGCGCAGGAGATCGGCCGGGAATGGCTGGCCGATGCGGCCAATGCCGAAGCCATCCGCAGCCGAATCGAAGGGACAACAGGCTCCGATCTGGCCGTCATGCTCTATACGTCCGGCACGACCGGGCGTCCGAAGGGCGTGATGCTCTCCTTCGACAATCTCATCCGTTCGGCCGAGAACGCCAACCGTTTCGACAAGCTGGACGAGACCGAGGAGGTCATCGCCTATCTGCCGATGGCCTGGGTCGGCGACCACATCTTCTCGCTCGCCCAGTCCTATTGTTCAGGCTATTGCGTCAACTGCCCGGAAAGCCCGGAGACGGTGATCGACGACCGGCGCGAGATCGCGCCGACCTATTTCTTCGCCCCGCCACGGGTGTTCGAGAATCTTCTGACGCTGATCATGGTGCGCATGGAGGATGCCGGCCGGGTCAAGAAGGCGATGTTCGACACCTTCATGGGGGTGGCGCGCCGCGTCGGCGAGGACATCCTCGACGGTCGGTCGGTCTCCTTTACCGACCGACTCCTCTACGGGCTTGGCACGCTCTTCGTCTATGGCCCCTTGAAAGATCGCATGGGCCTGTCGCGGCTCAAGGTCGCCTATACGGCGGGCGAGGCGATCGGGCCGGAAATCTTCCGCTTCTATCGTTCGCTCGGCCTCAACCTGAAGCAGCTCTACGGCCAGACGGAAGCCTCCGTCTACATCACCATGCAGCCGGACGGCGAGATCCGCGCCGATACGGTCGGCGTGCCCGCGCCGGAGGTGGAGGTGGAGATCGCCGAGAGCGGCGAGGTGCTCTACCGCTCGCCCGGTGTCTTCGTCGGCTATTACAAGAACGAGGAAGCGACGCGCGGCACCAAGACCGAAGAGGGCTGGGTGCATACGGGCGATGCCGGCTTCTTCGACCAGGACGGCCATCTGAAGATCATCGACC
>JAGRKQ010000075.1 GCA_020442235.1 Hyphomicrobiaceae bacterium
GCGCCTGAAATCTCCATCCTCAAGACCGAGGAGCGCATTCCCTATGCCGGTCACAGCGCCCGCCATGCGACGGGCGATCTCCTGCGCGTGATCGGCGAGAACCGGATGACCCTTCTCTTCGTCAACACGCGCAGCCAGGCCGAGGGGCTGTTCGCAGCGCTGTGGGACGCCAATGACGCGGGACTGGCCATCGCACTGCATCACGGCTCGCTCGATGTCGGCCAAAGGCGCCGGGTCGAGGCGGCGATGGCGGAAGGCCGGCTGCGCGCGGTCGTTGCCACCTCCACACTCGATCTCGGCATCGACTGGGGCGACATCGACTGCGTGGTGCATGTCGGCGCGCCGAAGGGAGCAAGCCGTCTGGCGCAGCGGATCGGGCGTGCCAATCATCGCATGGACGAGCCCTCGCGCGGCATCCTCGTGCCCGCCAACCGCTTCGAGGTTTTGGAATGCGATGCGGCGATGAAGGCCAATCTCGCCGGCTTTCAGGATACCGAACCCTTGCACGACGGCGCGCTCGACGTCCTCGCGCAGCATGTGCTCGGCATGGCGGTGGCTGCGCCCTTTTCCACCGATGCGCTTTATGACGAGGTGCGCGGCGCGCATCCCTATCGCCGTCTCGACCGGGCAAGCTTCGATGCGGTTATCGATTTTGTCGCGACCGGCGGCTATGCGCTGAAATCCTACGAGCAGTATCGCCGCATCCGGCAGGACCGTGACGGGCTCTGGCGCGTCGCCAATCCGCATGTCGCCCAGCAATACCGGCTGAATGTTGGCACCATCATCGAGGCGCCGCTGCTCAAGCTGCGGCTGGTTTCCGGCAAGCGGCCGCTTTCTGCCCATGGCGGGCGCATGCTCGGCAAGATCGAGGAATATTTTCTCGAAACGCTCAATCCCGGCGACACCTTCCTGTTCGCCGGCGAGGTTCTGGCGCTTCAGGGGATCGTGGAGGACACCGCGCTGGTGGTGAAGGCCGGCGGGCGCGAGCCGAAGGTTCCGGTCTTCGCCGGCGGAAAGTTCCCGCTTTCGACCTTCCTGGCGGCGGGCGTCAGGGCAACGCTCTCCGACCCCGGCACCTGGCCCGCTCTGCCCGAGCCGGTGCGCGACTGGCTTGCCTTCCAGAAGCAACGCTCGGCGCTTCCCGGCAAGGACGATCTTCTGGTCGAAACCTTTCCGCGCGGCGGGCGATTCTACATGGTCGCCTATCCCTTCGAGGGACGGCTGGCGCACCAGACGCTNCATGCTGCTGACGCGGCGGCTGGAACGGGCACGGGCCAAACCGCTCGGCTTCGTTGCCAGCGACTATGCGCTGGCCGTTTGGGGGCTTGGCGATCTTGGCGCGCTGTTTGCTGCCGGAACGCCGACGCTCGATGCGCTCTTCGACGAAGACATGCTCGGCGACGACCTGGAAGCCTGGCTTGCCGAAAGCCACCTCCTGAAGCGCTCCTTCCGGGCCACGGCGCTGATCTCGGGCCTTGTCGAAAAGCGTCACCCCGGCAAGGAGAAGACCGGGCGGCAGGTCACCGTTTCCACCGACCTTGTCTATGACGTTCTGCGCCGGCACCAGCCCGATCACATCCTCCTCAAGGCGACCTGGCAGGACGCGGCGCGCGGTCTTCTCGACATCGCCCGCCTCGGCGATATGCTGGCCCGCATCAAGGGAAGGATTCGCCATCAGCAGCTGGAGCGGGTTTCCCCGCTCTCGGTTCCGATCCTGCTCGACATCGGCAAGGAACCGATCCACGGCGAAGGGCGCGAGAGCGTGTTGATGGATGCCGAGCGGCTGCTTGAGGAAGCGGCCGGGTCCGGCGAATGAGAGGAAACACAAACGTGCAGCAGGCCGAGGCGAAGCGACAGGAGGAAGGGACAACAGCCTGCGCCTTCCAGATCGGCGGCCTCGATGCTTTTGCCGAACCCTGCGGCGCGCTCGTCCTGCCGAAGCCCGGCCTTCTTGTCGTCTCCGACCTGCATCTGGAAAAGGGAGCGGCCTTCGCCCGCCGCGGCCAGCCGCTGCCCCCCTATGATACGGCGGCAACGCTCGACCGGCTGGAGGCGGCCGCCCGCCGCCATCAGCCGAAGATGATCGTGGCGCTGGGCGACAGTTTTCACGACCTGCACGGCGAAAGCGGGCTCGATACCGATGACCGCGAGCGGCTGAAACGCCTCGTTGCCGCGACCGGCCGCTTCATCTGGATTTCCGGCAATCACGACCCGGAAGCCCCGCAGGATCTTGGCGGCGAGGCGCATGAGACCCTGGAGATCGACGGGCTCAGCTTCCGGCACGAACCGACGCACGATCCCGCCCCCGGCAGCATCGAGCTTTGCGGGCATCTGCACCCTGCCGCCGTGGTGCGCATGCCGGGCGCAAGCGCGCGCCGGCCCTGTTTTGCCGGCGATCACAGGCGGCTGATGCTGCCGGCCTATGGCGCTTATGCGGGCGGGTTGTCGCTCTCCCATCCCGCCTTTGACGGGCTGTTTTCCGCGAGGGGCTTTTATTGCATCGCGCTCGGGCGCAGCCGCGCCTACCGGGTCGATCCAAGGCTTGTCGCCGGGGCGCCGCGCCGGCGCTGAAATCTGCCCTTCAGTCGCGGCGGAAGACGACGCCGCCGATCCAGCCGACCATCACCGACAACACAACCGCGACGATGCCGTAAAGCAGCGGCTGCTGGCGCGAAACGTCGAAGGCCAGTTCCTCGATGCCGGTCTTGACCACCTCGAAGCTGGCGACATCGGTCGCCAGAAGCACCCCGCCGGCAAAGAGATAGGCCCTGACCGTATAGAGCCCGTCGGGGGTGTCCGCAGGAAGATGCAGGCGCGCCTGGAGAATGCCTTCCATCGGATAGGCAATGGCGCGCGGTTCGTCGACATAAAGCCCCTCAGAGCGGCGAAGGCGCACCAGCGCGCTGCGGAACAGCTCCACTTCTTCCGGGCCCGCATCCCCCGCGGCGGAGCGGTCCAGAACCACCCGGTCGGAGCCCAGACCGAAGCGTTCGCGCACGGCATCATTGGTGATGTCGCGCACGGGACGGTTGGACAGGGTCGCGAAATAGGACGGGACGGAGCGGAACACCTCGCTGGCCCGGTTGATCCACAATTGCAGGATTTCGTCCTTGCGGCGCACGACCAGATCGGCCGGCGGCCCCGCGACGGTGACCACGACGTCATAGTCGGCGGCACGCGCCACCGTTGCCCGGTCGCGGCGGATGGCGCCAAAAAGGCCGATGTCGATGCCGTTGAAATTGGACGAGATCGCCACTTCGTCCTGCGAGGCGAAGATGCGCAGGTCCTCGGCAAGGGCGGTGCCCGGCAGGAGCAGAAGGACGACGGCGAAGAGCGCGCGCATGCCGGTGCCTCACATGGCCAGCGGCGCGACCGAATACAGTTCGGCCGGTTGCAGGACGAGGTTGACCCCGAAGCGCAGGGCGACGGCAAGAATGAGCAGCGCCAGCAAAAGACGCAGCTGTTCGCCGCGCATCTTCTGGCCGAAGGAAGCGCCGAACTGCGCGCCGATCACCCCGCCCACCATCAGGATCAGGCCGAGGATGATGTCGACGGACTGGTTGGTGACCGCATGCAGCAGCGTTGCCACCGCCATGGTCACGAGGATCTGCAACAGCGAGGTGCCGATGACGATGTTGGTCGGCACCCTCAGGAGATAGATGAGCGCCGGCACCAGGATGAAGCCGCCGCCGATGCCGAGCACCGAGCCAAGAAAGCCGATGCTCGCCCCGATCAGGATGACCGGGATGACGGAGATATAAAGCCGCGAGCGCTTGAAACGCATCTTGAAGGGCAGCTTGTGAATGAAGTTGTGCTGGCCCGGTTCGCGCATCGAGGCGCTGACACCGGCGCGCGTCTTGGCCAGAGCGCGCAGGGATTCGAGCAGCATCAACCCGCCGATCAGGCCCAGAAACAGCATGTAGGAGACCGAGATCACGAGATCGAGCTGGCCGGCGGCGCGCAGCAGCCCGAACACCCAAACGCCGCTCGCCGACCCGACCGAACCAGCGACCAGAAGCACGCCGGCGAGTTTCACATCAACGGCCTTGCGGCGGAAATAATTGAGGACGCCGGAGGTCGAAGACGCCACGATCTGCGGCGTCACGGTCGCCACCGCAACCGAAGGCGGAATGCCGGAAAAGATCAAAAGCGGCGTCAACAGAAAACCGCCGCCGACGCCGAACATGCCGGAAATGAAACCGACAGCGGCGCCCATGCCCAGGATGAGCAGGACGCTGACCGGCAATTCGGCAATGGGCAGGTAGATCTGCACGGCAGGCTCAAGGTTTCGCGACGGGGTTCCAAGCCGTCATCGCGCCCTTTGCCAGCAAGGTCAATGCGATTGAAGCCGCAAGGCCGGCATCGAGCCGGCCTTGCGCTTGTGTCGGATCAGCGGTTTGCGCCGGCAAGAACGTCAAGGAGCTGCTGGTCGACGCTGCCGGTTTCGGCAAGACCGGCCGCCCTCTGGAAGGCCCGCACGGCCTCGACCGTCTGCGGGCCGGAGACGCCATCGGCCGGGCCGGGCGTATAGCCGCGCTGGGCGAGGAGTTCCTGGGCCCGGCGGATCAGTTCCGGCGTGTCGGCGGTGGCGGCACGGGTCGGACCGTCCTCCCAGCCGCCTGCCGGCGGATCGACCTCGATGGAGGCACGGGCGACCGGCACCGGGCTCCAGCGTTCGACGCGCGCCTGGGCCAGGGCCAGGGTTTCGGGGCTGATGGCCGCGGCCACCTCGTCGCGCTTGTCGCCGGCATCGGCATCGCCGGCGATCGCCGCGAGCGCGAACCAGATGTAGCTTTCCACCAGATCCTGCTCGACGCCGAGGCCCTTGGCGTAAAGAACGCCGAGATTGAACTGGCTGTCACCGAGGCCGCGATTGGCCGCTTCGGTGAACCAGTGCGCGGCAGCGGCAAAATCCGGGCCGCCATTGATGCCTTCGGCAGAGAGGACGGCAAGGTTGTGCATCGCCTTGGGATTGCCGGCCTCTGCCGCAATCGCATACCAGCTTGCCGCCATCTGCGGATTGCGCGGAACGCCGTTGCCGCGCTCATAGAGGCTGCCGAGACGGTAGGCGGCCGGTGCCAGACCGGCTTCGGCCCCGCGGGCATACCAGAGCGCCGCTTCGCCAAGATCCTGCGGCACGAAGCGCCCTTCGGTGTAGCGGGTGGCGATCTCGAAGGCCGCCGCCGGGTCGCCGGACACGGCCGCAACACGCAGGCGCAGCGGGCCGATCGCTTCGGGAAGCTCGCCGGGTGTGCCGAGGCTCGTCGTCAGTTCTTCCGGCACCGGAAGGGCGGCGGTCTCGACCGCGGCCGCCGGCTCGGCGGTCGTCACATCGGCGGCCGGTTCCTCGCCCTGCGGCGTGAAGCGCGCATCCGTGGCGGCTTCTTCCACCGGAGCCGGCTGACTCAAAGGATCGGTTTCGGCTGCCGCTTCCGGAGCCGTTGCAGGCGGCACGGTTTCGCCGCCGACAACGCGCACATCGCGTTCGGGAGCATCCTGCGGCGCAGCGGCCTCTTCATCGGGCGCCGTTTCGGGCGTTGCGGTCCCGGCAGAGGGTTCGACCGGCGCCTCCATTGCCGGCAGTTCGGCAACGGGCTCATCGGACGGCGAGAGCGGCATGAAGATGGCGTAGGTGCCGGCGGCGATCGCCAGCACGGACGCGGCAATCAGCAGCGGACGAAGACGCGAGCCGGCGGGCTTGTCCGCCTTCTTTTCCGCCTTCTTGCCGGCAGGTTTGGTTTCGGCTTTCTTCGCCGCCGGATTGACGGCCATGCCATCGGGTTCGGTAATGCGGATTTCCGGCTTCTTGCCCTGCGCCTGCGCCGCTTCGGCGGCTGCCTGCTGGGCGGCACGGCGGGCGGCGGCGATGAAGCTTGCCTTCTGCTTGTTGGCGTCACGCTGCGGCATCACCGGCGCGGCCTTGCGGGAAGCCCGCTCCAGCGCCTCGGCGGCGGGCGAACGCATGCCAGCGGGCGGCGTCGCAAAGGCGGGCCCTGCCGGCTCGGGCGCCGGGGCCGGGGCGACGACTTCCGGTTCCTGTTCGGCAACGGCGGCCTCGACGAGACGTGCCACGTCGAAGCTCTCATCGCCGGCGGCCGGATCAATTCCGGCCAACGCTTCAAAGTCGCCTTCAGGCAGATCGGGAAGATCGAGATCGGGCAGTTCGGCCACTTTCGCGGCCTGTGCCGGACGGGTCATGACCGGTTGTGCCGGGGTGGGCTCATCCTCGTCGTCATAGCCGGCGCCGACCAGCGCCTCGGCGACGCTGTCGCGCATCGCATTGGCGGCAACGTCATCGGATTCCAGCGCTTCCAGGCGGTGCACGACCGTCTGCATGGTGGTCTGGAGACCGGACAGAACGTCCAGCATGCGGTTGCCGGAATCGGTGTGCTGGTCGCGGATCGTCATCAGATCGTTGCGCAGCGTGCCCATCGGCTCGGCATTGACGTCGCCGATCTGGTCGAGCCGCGAGACGATGGAATTCATCTGGGTCTCGATCTCGCCGATGGCGGCCATGTCGCGGCTGTTGCGGGCGGTCTCGATGCGTTCGGCGAGGTCGTGGATCTGCTTCTGAACCACGGCCTGAAGCGCCTCGGCCCCAGACTGGGTGACACCGGTGGCGCGCAGGGCCTCGATCTCGCGGCGGAGCGCGGCGATTTCCTGCGGCGCAACCTCGCCCGCCTGGGTCTGGCGCTGAATCAGCCCGGCAATGCGCTTTTCCAGCTGCTCGATCGCCGCCGGAGCGAAGACCGCCTGACCGACCTTGCCGGACAGGGTGTCGAATTTCTCATGCAGCGCCTGCATCGCCGGCGGGTTGAGCCCCTGCCGCGCCACGTCCTCGATCTTCTGGCCAAGCTGGCCGATCTCGCTGGAGAGGCGTTCCTGGAAGGCTTCCCAGCGGCGCACATCCTCGTTCTGGCGGCTTGACTGCTGCTCGACGAGGCGTTCCACGCGCTGCGCCAGACCATGAACGACGCTTGCCAGTTCCCGGCTGCCGGCTTCGGTCGCAAGGCCGTTGACGCGCTCGGAGAGTTCCAGAAGCCCGCGCTCCAGATCGCGCATCGGCATCGATGCGGCCAGCGCATCGACCCGGCGCGCCAAAGCCGCCACCTGGGAGACGATTTCCGGATTGGAGGCGGCAATCGCCGAAACATCGTCAAGGCGGCGCTGCAGATCGTCGAGGCGTTCCTGTAGGCGCGCATGCACCGGCGCGAGTTCGGCAATGCCTTCGATGCGGCGGCTCAGATCGGCGAGCGCATTCGGATTGACCGAACCGTCGCGCACCGTGGCATCGAGGCGGTCGAAGCGCTGATTGATCTCGCCAAGACGGCGGTCGAGTTCCAGCGCTCCGCTGGAAGCGTTGGAGATCTGGCCGATGCGTTCCTTGATGTCGGCCAGCGTGGCGACCAGCGCGTCGGGGCGGGCCGCCTGCTCGGCAAGATCGCTGATGCGCGATTCCAGCGAGACCAGCCGCTCCACCACAGCGGCGAGCGCATCGCCGGTCTGTTCGCTCGATCCCTTGCGGGCGAGCGCGGAAACTTCTTCCAAAGCGCGGGCCAGCGCCTGCGGATCATGGCCGCCCTGACCGCGCTCGATGCGCTCGGTCAGCGCCTTCATCTCGGCCAGCGCCGCGCGGGTCGATTCCTGGCCGGCCTGCTCGATGCGGTCCATGGCATCGCGCAGATCGTTCACGTCGGTGTAAAGCTGGTCGATCTTGGTGTCGGCGATGCCGTGCACCTTGAGCGCCTCGAGACGCTCCAGAACCGAACTGTAACCCTCTTCCAGCGCCGAGATGGCATCCGCCGTCGGCATCTGGGAAATCGCCTGGCGCAGAAGGGCGACGTCGCCCTCGATGCGCTGGATGGCGCCGGTGGCGGGAACCTGTTCGCTCAGATGCTCGATCCGCTCGCCCAGCCGGGGGAGTTCGCCGGCCATGGAACGGCCGATCTCGACAGACTGCTCGGCGGTGCCGCGAATGTCGTCGATCATCCGCGACAGGCGCGCGACCTCGTCGACGAGGTCGGAAGTGCCGCGCGGCGCAGCCGCCGGAGCGACCGGGGCCGCCGATGCCGGCACAGCCTGAGCCGCCTGAGGCTGGGCTGGCTGGCCATCGAAATCAAGGCGATGCTTCTGGGCGCGAATCTGATCGGCAAGGCTCGCGGCCGGACGCTGAGGCTGCGGCTGCGGGGCCGCTTCCGGGGTCATGCCGGCACGGCGTTCCAGCGTCGACAGATCCTCGGAAAGGCGCGACAGGCGGGCCTCAAGACCGTCTTCGGAATTGCCGCCGCCGGATGGCTGTGCGGCGCGCGGCTGCGGCTGTGGCTGCGGCTGGCGCTGCGATGCGGCTGCGGGAACATCGAGGGGAGCGACCTGTGGAGCATGGGCTGCCTGGGCACGCAAGGCCTGACGTTCCGGCGCGATCTGCGGATCGGGAGCGTAGACGGCCGCGCGGCGGGATTGTGCCGGAGCATCCTCGCGGGCCGGTTGCGGCGCCGGCATGCGCGGCTCACGCCGTTCGGCCACTGCCGGCTGCGCGGAACCGCGCTCGCCGACGAGCTCGTCGAGCCAGTCGCCGATCGTTCTCTGCGAGCGTTGCCGCCCGGTGTTGCTGGATCCCCGGTCGTGCTGAGGCAGCGCCATACCCGTCCCCGTTCCCTGTCATGCCGTCACGGCATGCGTGCGCCCCACGGCGCTTCTGAACCGGGCTCACCTTCCGCCGGTTATGGTAAACAAGGGGTAAACGGATTTACCTTTGGACAGTCCCGCTCTGGCGCGGGGCGATTTTTCAGCACCCAGCCTGCTGAATGGAGCCGAGGCCCCTGCTTGGCCGGGTTGCCGATGCTGAGAAAACTTTGTCGCATCAGGAATAAAGAAAACGCCGAATCGGCACGCTCAAACCCGGCCCGCCACTTGACCTTAACGTCACCTCGTGGCGATATGCGTGCATTCCCTATGGTTAACCCGTGAAAGACTCATCATGACGAGTGAAGACAGCGTGGCGGAGCCGCGCACCCTTGCTGATACGGCCGCGATCGACGACCGGTCCGACAAGCGCGACAGTTTTACCATCGGCGATCTCGCCCGCGAATTCGAACTGACCCTGCGCGCAATCCGCTTCTATGAAGACAAGGGCCTGCTCAACCCCAAGCGCGACGGCATGCAGCGCGTCTTCTCGCGCCGCGACCGCGCCCGCCTGAAACTCATCCTGATGGGCAAGAAGGTCGGTTTCTCGCTGGCCGAAATTCACGAGATGCTCGACCTTTACGACCTCAAGGACGGTCAGGTCACGCAGTTGCGCGTTGCCGTGGACCGATTCACGCACCAGATTGACATTCTCGAGCAGCAAAAGCGCGACATCGAGCAGGCGGTCACCGAACTGCGCCGCACCGTCGATGTGGTGTCCGGCATGCTGCGCGAGCGCGAGGCGCGTGGCTGACCGGCCTTGCATTACGTTTGCGTCATGTTATAAGTCGCCATAAAGATGACGTTTACGTCAACGTCATATACAAGACGTGAGACGCATGAGGAGGAAACGATGCCCGTCTACAAGGCTCCCGTCGATGACACCATGTTCCTGCTGTTCGACGTGTTCGGCATGGACCGCTACAACAATCTTCCCGGTTTCGAGGACGCCAGCGCCGACATGGTCGAGGCGATCCTCGGCGAGGCCGCACGGCTGTGCGAAGAAGTCACCCACCCCCTGAACGCCACCGGCGACACGGAAGGCTGCACACGCCATGACGATGGGCGCGTGACGACACCGGCCGGCTTCGACACCGCCTACAAGACCTATCTGGAAGGCGGCTGGAACGGGCTTGCCGCCGATCCCGATTTCGGTGGCCAGGGTCTTCCCTACACACTCGCCGCTTCGGTCAACGAGTTCATGTCCTCGGCCAACATGGCCTTTTCCATGTATCCGGGCCTCACCCAGGGCGCCATTGCCGCGCTGCAGGTGCACGGCACG
>JAGRKQ010000076.1:0-3348 GCA_020442235.1 Hyphomicrobiaceae bacterium
GGCCTTTTATGCCGCCATGCATGAAGCGGGGATCATCGAGGAGGAGATCGACCCTTCGACCGCCTTCGATGCGCGCTTCGTCAATCAGGGCCATGGACTGGAACTGCGCGACCGGCTGCGCGCCGAGGCGGAAGCCAACTGAATGACGCGCGCCGCGGCGCCCGTCGTCAGCCTGGCCGGCGTCGGCAAGACCTGGCCCAGCGGTGTGCAAGCGCTGCGGGATGTCGATCTCGAAGCCCGGCCCGGCGAACTCGTCGGCCTTCTCGGCCCCTCCGGTTGCGGCAAGTCGACCCTGCTGCGCATCGTCGCCGGGCTTGAAACGCCCACCACCGGGCAGGTTCGCGCCCCGCACGCCGAACCCGGCCGCCAGCCCGTCGGCTTTGTCTTCCAGGAAGCAACGCTGATGCCCTGGGCGCGGGCGCTCGACAATGTCGCCCTGCCGCTGCGCCTTGCCGGCATGGGCACGCGCGAGCGCCGCGAACGCGCCGGCGAGGCGCTCGCCGCCGTCGGTCTTTCCCATGCCGCTGAAAACTTCCCGCACGAGCTTTCCGGCGGCATGAAGATGCGCGTTTCCATCGCCCGCGCGCTCGTTGGATCGCCGGAACTTCTGCTGCTGGACGAACCCTTCGCAGCGCTCGACGAGATGGCCCGCTTCCAGCTCAACGACCTTCTCCTGTCGCTGCGCGAGGAAAAAGGCTTCACCACCCTGTTCGTCACCCATTCCGTTTTCGAGGCCGCTTATCTGTGCGACCGGGCGCTGGTCATGACGGCCATGCCGGGAACGATCGCGGCAGAGCATGATTTCGGCCGTGCCCGGCCCGATCCGGCCCTGCGCGAGACGTCGGCCTATCTCGACCGCACCAGCATGCTGTCCGCCAGCCTACGTCATGCGGCCACCCTGTCCGGGGAACCCGCCGCCCCGTGAGCACCGAGCCCTCGCAGAAAAAACCGTCGGCACGGCCGGGCGCCCTGATCTCCCTTGCCTATGGCGCTGGGGTTCTCGCCCTCTGGTTTGCCGTGACCCAAGCCGAACTTCTGCCCGCCTATCTCCTGCCCTCGCCGATGGCGGTTCTGGAGCGCTTCTGGAAAGCGCCAAGCGGTTTTCTTCATGCCGCCTGGCTGACGATGCGCACGGCGCTGGCGGCCCTTTTCGCCGCCGTGCTGGGCGGCGTCGCGCTGGGTGCCGTTGCAACCCGCTCCCCCCTCCTGGAACGCATCGTCTATCCGCCGCTGGCCGCCCTTCAGGTCACGCCGGTGATCGTGCTTGCCCCGCTCGTCGTCATCTTCGTGCCGACGAGTTTTCTGCAAGGCGTGCTGCTCGCCTTTCTGGTCGCCTTCTTTCCGATGGTGACGGCGACGATTTCCGGCATCCGCTCCGTCGACCCGCGCCTTGCCGATCTCTTCCGGCTTTATGGTGCGAGCGGACACAAGCGGCTCTGGCTTCTGGAACTGGCGCATGCGCGCGGCGAAATCGCCGGGGCCTTGCGGGTTGCCGGCGGCTTGTCGCTGATCGGGGCCGTCGTCGCCGAATTTGCCGCCACCAGCCACGCCGGAGGCCTTGCCGCAAGGCTCTATGAGGCGACCTATCGCCTCGATATGGCGAGCGCTTTTACAGCGCTTCTTCTGGTCATTGTGCTCGGCCTTTTCCTCCAGCTTGTTCTCGGGATGGCCGGCCGGCTGCTTCTCAGCCCGTGGCACCCTTCCGTGCGCGCCAGCGGCACTGTCATCACGCCTTCATGAAAGCCGGGCAGAAGAGCCGGCAAAGCAATGACCCGCCGGAGCATTCAGATGGCGTATAATCACCGCAAGTCCGTCACCCACAGGCTGGTGCAGGCGGCGCGCGCCCACCGTCAGCGGGCCGGCAGCCATCTGGGCCGCCTCAACCTGCATCCCGGACAGGAACAGATCCTGAAGGCGCTGGGCGAGACCGACGGCATGTCGATGGGCGAAATCGCCCAGACGCTCAACGTCCAGCCGCCGACCGTCACCAAGATGGTGACGCGGCTCGGCGCCCAGGGCTTCGTCGTCCGGCAGGCCTCGGAAACCGACGGGCGCCTTGCCCGCGTCTTTCTCACCGAGATGGGCCGCGAACGGCTTGGCGATCTCGACCGCTCGATGAAGCGGCTCGAAAAGGAAGCGCTGGTCGGCATTGAGGAGAAGGATCGCAAGAAGCTGAAGAAGCTTCTGAAGATCGTCGAACGCAATCTGGCGCATCGCAGCCATGTCGATGAGGATGATCCCACGCTCGACGAGGATGATACGGACGAGGACGAGGAAACCGGCGCGCAGGACTGAGCCCGATCAGGCTGCCGCCATTGTGGAAGGGCAGCTGCTTGGAGCCGAACGCCGACGACACCCGCTCGGGCCTCATCGCCATCGGCCTGATGACGTTGGCCGTGCTGTGTTTTGCCTGCCTCGACACCACCGCCAAACATCTCGGCCAGACCCTGCCCACGATGCAGGTCGTGTGGATGCGCTTCGTCAGCCACCTCGTTCTGGCGATCCTCATCCTGCGTCCCTGGTGCCAGCCGGACCTGTTCCGCAGCCGCCGCCCCGTGATCCAGACGCTGCGCGGCTTCTTCATCCTCGGCGCGACCCTGTTCAATTTCCTTGCCCTGCGCGAATTGCAGCTCGCCGAAGCCGCCTCGATCATGTTCGCCGCGCCCTTCGTGGTGGCCGCGCTCGCCGGGCCGCTGCTTGGTGAATGGGCCGGGCCGCGCAGATGGGCCGCCATCGCGGTCGGCTTTGTCGGCGTCCTCATCGTCACCCGGCCCGGCATCGGCGGCCTCGGCCCCGCCGCCTTCATTTCCATGCTGGCGATGCTTTCCTATGCGCTCTACTCGCTGACGACGCGCATGCTGGCCGGCTACGACACGCTTTCCTCCATGATCATTGCTTCCGCCCTGATCCCCTCGCTCGCCCTGGCGCCTCTGGCGCTGCCGCTCTGGGTGTGGCCCTCCGGCCTCCTGGAATGGGGCCTGATGCTCGTCACCGGCGCCTTCGGCGGCATCGGCCATGTGTTCCTCATCGAGGCGCACAAGCGCGCGCCGGCGCCGACGCTCGCCCCCTTCATCTATTCCCAGATCGTCTGGATGGTGCTTTTCGGCTGGATCGTCTTTGCCGACGTCCCGACCTGGACGACGCTGGTCGGTGCCGGGGTGATCGTCGCCTCCGGGCTCTATCTTCTCGGGCGCGAGCACAAGCGCAGCACCTGATCCTGCCGCCCGGCCGGCCGGCGAATGGTTAATCCGCCTTTAACCCTTCGATGACACCAATGGTTCTCGTTGCGTGAACGGGAACGGTCATCATGCGGTTCATCTCCCTCAGCCTGTCGGCGCTCTGTCTCGT
>JAGRKQ010000076.1:3457-9726 GCA_020442235.1 Hyphomicrobiaceae bacterium
GCACCGCTTCCCGCGCCGGGTTTTTCGGGCCGCTGGACCATTGCCTCGCTGCGTGGCGGCATCGCCTGCACGGTGACGCTGACCCGCGAGCCGACCGCCCATGGTCGGCGTCTTTCCGGCAGCGAGGACTGCGCCGGGGCTTATGAAGCACTGACCCGCGCCCACTCCTGGCGCGAGGATCACGGCGGCATCGTCATGCTCGACGCGTCCGGCGAACCGGTGCTCGCCTGGATGGCCAGCGAAAGCGACGGCCTTGACAGCGACGGCCCGCACGGCCTCTTCCTGTCGATGCGCCCCGACCGGAGCTGACCGCCTCCCCGGAGCCAACCGGGGAGAAAACCATGAAAACCATTGCCGCCTTCGATCGCATCGGCGAGGAAAACGCCTTTGCCGTGCTGGCCCGTGCGACCGCGCTCGCCGCAAGCGGCCGCGACATCATCAATCTCGGCATCGGTCAGCCGGATTTTCCGACGCCGCCGCACATCGTCGAAGCGGCCGTGAAGGCGCTGCGCGACGGCGCTCATGGCTATACGCCCGCGACCGGAACGCTGGCCTGCCGCGAGGCGGTGGCGCGCCACACCCTGAAGACAACCGGCATCGAGGTTTCGCCGGAAAGCGTCATCGTCGTGCCGGGCGGCAAGGTGACGATGTTTTCTGCAATCCTGATGTTCGGCGAACCGGGCGCGGAGATCCTCTACCCGGACCCCGGCTTTCCGATCTACCGCTCGATGATCGAGTTCACCGGGGCAACGCCCGTCCCCGTGCCGATCCGCGAGGACAAGGGCTTTGCCTTTTCCGCTGAAGAAACCCTGTCGCTGATCACGCCCAGGACCCGGCTTCTGATCCTCAACTCGCCGGCCAACCCGACCGGCGGCGTTACCCCCGCCGACGAGATCGCGGCGCTGGTGAAGGGCCTGGACCGCCACCCCGATGTCGCCGTGCTCTCCGACGAAATCTACGATCACATGACCTATGACGGGGCTCGCCACCAGTCGCTGCTTGCCTTCGAGGCGATCCGCGACCGGCTGATCGTGCTCAATGGCTGGTCCAAGACCTTTGCCATGACCGGCTGGCGGATGGGCTGGGGCATCTGGCCGGAGGGGCTTGCCGACCGGATGCGCAAGCTGGCGGTCAATTGCTGGTCCTGCGTCAACGCTCCGGCGCAGGTGGCCGGCGCGGCGGCGCTCGACGGGCCCTTTGATGCCGTCGATGCGATGATGGCTGCCTTCGACCGGCGCCGGCGGCTGGTGGTGGACGGGCTGAATGCCCTTCCCGGCGTGTCCTGCGCAACGCCGAAGGGCGCCTTCTATGCCTTTCCCAACATCGCCGGGACGGGCTTTAAAGCCAAGCCGCTCGCCGGCGCACTGCTGGAAGAGGCCGGCGTCGCGCTCATCGGCGGGCCGGATTTCGGCACGCTCGGCGAAGGCTATATCCGCCTGTCCTACGCCAATTCGGAAGAGAACATCGAAAGGGCGCTGGAGCGCATCGGAACGTTTCTCGGCAAAAGCGCCTGAACTGAAGATCAGGCCTTCACGCCGATGCGGAACCCGCCCCAGTGCTTTCCCTTGACGGTGATCGGCGCGGAAACGTCCTTCATCAGAAGGAAGGTCCCGCCGCCCATGTCGCGGCGATAGGTCTGCACGATGAAGGGACGGGTGTTGCGCCCGGCTTTCAATCCGACGCGATCGCTGAAGACCCGCCGGTTGCGGGCATTGGCCGCGTTCCAGGTCGCATCGCCCTTGCGCTGGGCCTGCGAGAACTTCTTATTGTGCGTCGGCAGGAAGCCGTTGCGGTCCACCGCCGCGCAGAAGACGATGGCCTCGCTGGAAGCCAGAAGCGGCTCCTGAACCTCCGGCAGCAGCCGGTCGGTCAGCCGCACGAAAGGCGTCATGCTCTGCACCGGATCGGTGCCGGGGATCGGCTCGTAGCGCTCGCTGAAGAGGTCCGCCATGGAGATCTCGCCGCGGTCGACCGCCTGCTCGAGCAGAGAGCCGATGCGTCCGGCCGCCGCGCGTGCGGCCTCGATCATCGGCGTATCGACGGTGTCGAGGCCGGTGGAGGCGGTCGTCTCGATCAGCTTTTCGGCCAGATCGACGAGGTCGCTGACGCGCCGGCCGGTATCGCCGATATCGGCTTCCGAGGCGCGCATGCCCGTGTTGAGCGAGGCAAAGGATTCATTGAGAGAGCCGGAACGCTGCTTGATCGACTGCGTGCCACCGGCGACCTTTTCTACGATCGTCGACAGTTCTTCGACCTGGTCCGTGGTGGAGCCGATGGAGCCGGTGATCTGGCCCGACATCGACAGGACATCGCCGGCCGATTTCGAGGCGACGCCGGCATCGCGCACCAGATCGACGATGCTCTTGTCGAGCTGACTCAGCGTTTCCTCGATCTGGAAGGTCGCGCCTTCGGTCATGCCGGCAAGCTGCTTGACCTCGGTGGCAACCACAGAAAATCCGCGCCCCGCCTCGCCGGCGCGCGCGGCCTCGATGGTGGCGTTGAGGGCGAGAAGATTGGTCTGGCGGGCAATATCGCGGATCGACTGGAGAATGCCTTCGACCTTGCGGATCAGATCCTGAAGCTCGATGGAGCGGGTCTCGACACGCCTGGCCGCATCCGACATCACGCCGATCTGGCCAACCGAAGCCTCGACATCGTCGCGCGAGGAACGGCTGCGCTCTGTCGCCTGCGCCGTCAGGCCGAGCGCTTCCTGCGTCGCGGTTTCGATCATGCCGTTGTCGGCATCGAGATCGCTGACCTCGCGGGCGAGCGCATCGAGCTGCTTCATCTGGGCCGAGACCTGAAGCGACAGGCTTTCAACGAAGCCCGCGACATCGGCGAGTTGCACACCCAGCGAACCGGAGGACCGTGCGATCTCGCGCACCACATCCGTCATGGCGATCGTGTCGGTTCTTTCGGCAGTTTCGCTGACCATCTGCATCCCCCAAGGTCGCTGTCCTTCCCTTGTGTAAGCAGATGGTAAACAAAGCTTTGCAGAGATGCGGCAAATGCCCGCATTTTCATCAGCCTGCGGCGGCAAACAGCACCAGCACCACCGAAAGTCCAATAAGAATGACGCCGGCTAGATCACGTGCCGTCAGTGTCTCGCCGAAAAAGAAAACCCCGGTCAGGGTGGAAAAGGCGAGCTCGATCTGCGCCAGGGCGCGCACATAGGCCACCTGCTGCAAGGTCATGGCCATGAACCATCCGGCCGAGGCGGCAACGCCGGCCAGCGCCGTTGGCACCGTCGACCGCCAGGCCTTGAGGACGCGGCTCATCTCTCCCGGCTCGCGCCAGATCAGCCAGAAAGCCATGAGACCCGTCTGAAGGCTGATCGCGGCGACGAGGATCATCGAGGCCCGCAGCACCACGCTGGCATCGCCCAGCGCCAGCGAAGCCCCGCGATAGGCGACCGCCGACACCGCAAAAGCTGAACCGGAAAGAACGGCAACAAGCGCGCCGCGCAGCGTCACGCTGCCCTTCGGCCCGTGCACAAGCAGGAAGACGCCCGCCAGACCGAGGACGAGACCGGCCCAGCCAAGGGCTGAGACATGCTCCGACAGGACAATGCCGGAGAACGCCGCCGCCTGAAGGCTTTCGGTCTTGGACAGCGCCGTGCCGACGGCAAAGGGCGCATGGCGAAAACTGGCGATGAGCAAGAAGGTCGCAACGATCTGGGAAACGGCCCCGATGGCAAGAAAGACAAGGCTTTCCGCGCCGGGAACCGGAAAGCTCTCCCCGGTCGCAATCCGCACCCCCGCCAGCCAGATGAGCGCAAAGGGCGCGCCATAGATGAAGCGGGCGGAGGTGGCCCCGGCGGTCGACAGCCGGGAAGAGAGGGCCTTTTGCAGGCTGGAGCGGACATTTTGCAGGAATGCCGCAACCAGTGTGATGGCGATCCAGTTCATTGGCGCTCCATGGTGCGGACATTGCACATCGATGCCACTGCCAAAGCTTGTCGCGGCCAGGTCGGCACGCTTGCCGCTGCGTAAAAAGTCTTATCCAGGCCCGTTTTACCGGCCATTCAGAACCAAAGCGTTTGACAGCCCCGCACCGGAGTCGCAACATCGCGCCCACAAACGCGACCTAATAAATAGGGAGGAAACACATGCGTTTTGTCACTCTTCTTGGCGCTGCGACCGCACTGGCGCTCTCCGGCGCTTCCGCACTTGCTCAGGATCGCACCGGCTGGCCGACAAGCTTCACTGTTGCCACGGCTTCGCAGGGCGGCACATTTTATGCCTATGGCACCGGTTGGGCCAATCTCGTGGCCGAACAGCTCGGCATTTCCGGAGCGGGTGAAGTCACCGGCGGCCCGATGCAGAACATGGCGCTCGTCCACACCGGCGAAGCCGCCTTCGGCTTGACCACCATGGGCCCGGCCCGGGAATCGCGCGAAGGCAACAACCCGATCGCCCCCGGCCTTCAGATGACGAATGCCTGCGCCATGTTCCCGATGTACCAGACGCCGTTCTCCGTGACGGCTCTGCGCTCTTCGGGCATTGCCGCGATCTCCGACATTCCGGCGGGTGCCCGTATCGGCTTCGGCCCGGCGGGCTCAACGTCCGACACCTATTTCCCGGCCATGCTGGAATCTCTTGGCGTTCAGTTCGAGCGCCGCAACGGTGGCTGGGATGACCTTGGTGGCCAGCTTCAGGACGGCCTTCTTGACGTCATCGCCTTCGCGGCCGGCGTGCCGGTTCCGGCCGTCAGCCAGCTTGAGGTGCAGACCGAGGTGAACATCATCGAGTTCACCGAGGAAGAACAGGCGCAGATCATCGGAGCCTTCCCGGTTTCGGCCTATCAGATCTCCGCCGAGGCCTATACGACGCTCACCGAGCCGGCCCGCTCCGTCTCCATGTGGAACTTCGCCATTGCCAATTGCGATCTTCCCGAGAGCTTCGTCTATGCCGTCACCGAGGTCGTGATGAGCGACAATGCCCGCATGGTCGGCATCCACGCCGCAGCGCGGTCGACGACCGTCGACAACTGGGACAAGAACACTTTCCTGCCCTGGCATCCGGGTGCGGCCCGCTGGTTCAACGAGAACGGCGCCTCGATCCCGGATTCGCTGATCCACGGCATGTGATCAACGTTGGGTGGGGCTTTGCCCCATCCTCCATCTGACGAGCGAGGTCGCTCCCGAAAGGGTGCGGCCTCGCGTGTTCAACGGGTGGCCTTACCGGATGGACCGTCTTAGGCTGTATCAACCATAACCAAAACCGCCCCAATAAGACGGGTGGTGGGTTTCAAGGCGTTGGGGGAGTAACATGTCACAAGGACCGGATCAGGAAACCAAAGCGGACGACATCGCCGCCGACGGCACATTACCCATCGCTGAGGATGTGGTGCTTGCCGAAGGGGTTGATGAAGATCCGGTCGAGTTCAATCGCCGACTGCCCGAAGGTAAGAAATTCTATTTCATCGCGACACTAGCGACCCTTTATGCAGCGTTTCACATGGCCAATCTCAATGGCCTTTCCATTTCAGGAATGACGCAAGGCATAGTGGACCTTCCCTTCCTGCCGTCCTTCCCGGTGGAAACCTGGAATTTCCGCATCATCCATGTGGCCGGCGCGCTGGCGCTTGGTTTCATACTGTTCTCCGGCTCGAGCTTTTCCGAGGACAAGCAAGGCGGGAAGTCGATCCTTCACTGGCTGAGCCTGGCCCTGCTCGCCCCGGCGCTTTTCGCGCTGGGCGTTGCCCTCTCCTTCGGCGTCGAAATCTCCAACGGCGTGATGTGGAACGGCATTGATGCCGGCATCAAGTTCAATGAAACTTGGCTCTTCGGCGTGCCGCTTCTGGTGGCGACGATCGGTGCCATCGTGCTCTCCTGGTTCCACAGAACACAGCGAGAGACCTTCTCGGCCCCCGATTTCGTGATGGCGGTCTGCGGCTTCGCCGTTGCCGCCTATCTCATCATCATCTTCGGCACCTTGATGCGCAACTCGACCGGCACGCCCTTCGCGCCGATCGGGATGTCCATCGCCGCCATCGCCGGCACACTGCTGATCCTTGAACTGACCCGGCGTGTCGCCGGCTATGCGCTGGTGGTCATCGCCGTTGTGTTCCTTGCCTATGTGTTCCTTGCACCGTCGCTGCCGGGCATTCTCAACTCTCCGGTGATCACCTGGCAGCGCTTCTTCAGCCAGATCTATACCGATGCCGGCATTCTCGGACCGACGACGGCGGTCTCTTCCACCTACATCATCCTCTTCATCATCTTCGCCGCCTTCCTTCAGGCCTCGAAGGTGGGCGACTATTTCGTC
>JAGRKQ010000077.1 GCA_020442235.1 Hyphomicrobiaceae bacterium
GGGCTTGACCTGACCCCCGGCGGAGGCATCTCCGGCGGCGCCCGGACCGTCGTCCGTATCCAGGAGAATGCAGCCACGGGCGATACCCATGCCGTGGTCTTCGACGGGTCATCCTATTCCGACGCTCTTTCCGTCGCCTTCGGCGTGATGGAGAACGGCGCCATCCCGGAAACGCGATCGCCGGGTGTTCTGAACGAGGTCTCGGCGCGTTTCGTCAAGGCGCAAATCGGCATTGCAGACACCGACATCGACAATCGGTTCCGCTTTGCGGACATCAACCTGGACAAAGCGCAGGGCGCGGCCATCTTCAGTGACTTCTCCCAGACGGGCATGCTGCCAACCAACATGACCATGCTGGAAGGTCAGGGCGCGATCGTTGCCCATGGCACGCTTGATTTTGAGGTCGACAGTGACACGCTCGATTTCATCGCTGCCGGTTATTTCGAGAACGCTATAAACGGAAGACAGCTCTCCACCACCGGCTCCGTCAATCTGGGGCAGTCGACAACGGCAACCCGCAGTTTCAACCTCATCAATGCGCTGCCGACTTCGGTGTTGAGTGGCGGTGAAGGCGCCAACACGTCCCTGAGCGCACACATGTTGACAGGCGCGGCCGGCTCTACCGGTGTTTCCGACAGTCTGGTCGAGGTCTCGGGCAACAATCGGTATTCCCAGAAGGAAGCGGCCTACCTCAGCGATGACGGCGCCAGCTTTGTTGTGCAGGAAAGCGATTACATCGTCGGCAGCGGCCTTCTGGAATGGAATCTCATCAGCCTGATCAACAACGACATCCGCCGGCAGGAAGACAGCGGTTCCTCGGTCTTCTCCGCGATCGAGGTGGAGGCTGATGATGGCGCCATCCTCACCGGAGCCGCAGCCATGGAATATCTGGAAGCGCACAGCGACCCGAATGCCGGATGGCTGTTCGACCCGGATCGCGTCAACATCGAGATGACCACGGAGAACGGCGATACGTGGCGCGATTTTACCGCGCGTGTCGCCACTGACGCGCGCGCCTATCTGAACAACACGACAGAGCGCTATGCCGATCTCAGCACCTACGCGCCGGGTCAGGCCTTCGCCTACATGCTGAACAATGTCTTTGGCACGGGCGGAGTGACGCCGAACAATCAGCTGCAGTTGCTGGAATATGCCAACAATGCGGATGCCGTGCAGGTTGACGCGGTGGCGCAGGGCCAAAGCCTGGCCCGCTCGGCGGCAGGCTTCCTGCAGATCGCGCCCTTCCTGCACGAGCAGTCCGACCAGAACGTGCCCTATCCCGTCAGGATCCGCATCTTTGCGCGGCAGGAAGAACCTGAGACGCACGTCGTGCCGCAATATCCCGAAGTCCCGGTGGACGCGATCTCCGGCCCCTGAAGCTTCAGGGGGCGGATGCGATCACTCTCCCGGGATGAGCCGTCGCGCCCGCCAGAACACGCGCTTTGTTTCGGCCAATCTTACTGCGGCTGGAAGTCGATCGGCACGACGGCGATTTCGCCGTCCTGGATCGAGGTGCTGTCGAGCACTTCCATGAACCAGTCATAGAGCGGAAGATTGGCCTGTTCCGACAGGTCTTCGGCCTCCGGCTCCTTGATCCAGATGACCTTGTGCGTGTCGAGGCTGTGGATGGAACTGTCCCAGGCCCCGCAGGCTTCCGCCCGCTGCACCATTTCGTAGCGCAGCCGGTCGAGATCGTTCATCTCGTCGACGGTCAGGTCCGTCCAGACCGGCGCCACGCCGAAGCCGGTGCCCATATCCACCGCCGAGCGCCAGCGATAGCCGTAATCATGCGTCCCGGTATCGAGCATCGCGTCGGTCAGGGTCGAGGGATAGTTTTCCTCGAACGGATTGAAATAGCTGTTGCCGCCGGTGGTCCCCGGCTCCGGCGCACGCGCCCAGACCAGCGTGCCGCCCGCGCCGTAAAGCAGCGTCCAGCCATTGACGCCGTCGACGGTGGCAACCCGGTTGGTCAGAACCTCGCCGGTGCGCATGTTCACTTCATAGGTCCAGACCTTGCTGGCATCGACCCCGAGCGCTTCGCCATCGAGGCTTTGCGCGGCATCGAGTTCGCCCAGTCCGCCGCCTTGAAGGAAGGCCGCCCAGGCCTGCGTTGCCTCTTCGATCGTCTGGAACGACTGGCCGGAGAAAGTGTTGGTGATCGCGGTGACGATGTTGCCATAGGTGCCGAGCGGGTTGGTGCCGTGGGCGGTCACCACCAGCCGCGGATCGCCGAAGACGACGGATCCGTCGGCGCCCGGCTCGAAGCCGATGCGCACATGCGCGTTGATCCCGGCAGCATAGGTGAATTCGCCTTGCAGGACGCCAAGCTTTCGGGTTCCGACAAACAGGCCGCCATTGGCTTTCAGGGCGAACTCGACCTCGCCGGCCAGATGCGCTTCACCGTCGACATAGACCGTGTGGTAGTCCTTGAGCCCCGCCCAGACATTGGTGAACCACATCGGACCCGTCGCACCCCTTGAAGGCATCCAGGACGTCAGCGGACTGGCGGTCATCGGTTCGCCCAGCGAATAGGTAACCTGTGCCGTGGTCTTGATGTTGTCGCGGGTGTCCTCAAGCCCCGCTTCCTCGTAGAAGACGCCGACCTTGCCCTTGAGGAGCGCGGTGGCCAGCGTGTTGTTCATGCCGCTCAGCATCTCGAAGGCCTTTTTCGAGAGCTTGATCCCGCGACCGGTCAGGGGGCCGAGCAGATTGTCGGGCTCCGTCATCGCCCAGACGGCCCCCTTGCCGAAGCTTTGCAGAACGGTCGGGTCATTGATCGCGATGGCCTCGGCGGAAACCGGGCCGGTCTCGGGCGCCTCGCAGGTATAGACCTGGCTCAGCTCCGCCGTTCCCTGCGCCATCATCATTTCTGTCGCCGCATCGTGATAAGCGAAGGTTGCATAAAAATCCGGATCGCTCGTCACCGACGCCCCGTCACCGGAAGGCCCGTCACGGGAAGGGCCGTCATCGTCGTCATCATGTGCATCGGTGGATGTTGAGGAAGGGGAGGCAGGCTCTTCGGGGCCGGTCTCTGTCGTTCCTGCCGGCAGGGGACTTTCCGGTGCCGTTGCGGTGGGTGTCGGCAGCGGCGAGGTGCTGTCTTCGATCGCCGCATCAAAGGCTTCGGCCTGTTCCGCCTCGGTTTCCGTCGGCGCGCTGGATGATGCCGGGCTGCCGCCGCCTGATCCCCCGTCGGTAAAATCGACCTGATACATGCGTTCCTCCCCATCCGCCGGATTTTTCCGGTCGCTTATGCCGCCGGGCAGGCTTGTGAACCTGCTCGTGCATTGATGTTAACAAAGAGAATAACATGGAAAACCGGCAAACTAAATCGAAGAAACGATGTTCGCATCTGCACAAAAAAATCAGGTGCGCCGGCGAAAACTTGAAATTGCTGAAGAAAATCCGCAATTGCACTGCAATCTCGGTGCAGCGGCTTTTCATCTGCGCCCGCCCATGGCTCAATCTGCGTTCGACCGAACGCGGGAGTGAAGCCATGAGACCCCTTGCCGTCATCCTCCTTGCAGGCCTTGCCCTTGTCGCCGGGCCGCAGGCGGCCCTCGCGCAGCAGCTTGTCGCCCGCTACGTCGCCTTCATCGGCAGCGAGGACCTTTACAACTCGCAAGGTCAGCGGCTCTGGGAGCCCTGGCAGGTGCTGCGGCAGGACCGGGCGAATGTTCACCGCTTCGGCATTTCCCAGCCGGGCGATCAGGGCGATCCTTTCTTTCACAGCGCCGCCAACCGCGCGCTGATGGAACAGATGGTCATGCGCGGCAAGATCGACGTGGCCGCCGCGACCGGCATCGTCAATGGCGGCGTTTCGGTGGAAGTCGCGATCTATCGCCAGGGCGGCACGGACTATGTCGAGGTGACCGTCTGGCACTGAGGGACCATGGCGGGCCTCTGCTGCCTTGACAGCGCGCCGCCGAGGCTCTTTCTCCCGGTCTCATCCCCCTGCGCAGGTTCGCCGGAGGGCGCTGAGGCATCCGGGAGGCCTTATGGTCTATCGCAAGGACATCGACGGGTTGCGGGCGGTCGCCGTCCTGTCGGTCATCCTCTTCCATGCCGGCGTGCCGGGCTTTTCCGGCGGGTTCGTCGGCGTCGATGTCTTCTTCGTCATCAGCGGCTATCTGATCTGCGGTCTTCTTTATGAGGAAGCCGGGCGCACGGGCCGGATTTCGATTGCCGGCTTCTATGAACGCCGCGCGCGCCGCATCCTGCCCGCACTCATCCTCGTCATGGCGGTTTCGAGCCTTCTGGCCGTGTTCACGCTGCTGCCGTTCCAGCTCATCGACTTCGGCACCAATGCGCTGGGCGTTGCGACCTTCCTGTCGAATGTGACGCTGTGGCTTCAGGGCGGTTATTTCAGCGGCCCGGCGGAGGAAAACCCGCTGCTCCACACCTGGAGCCTGGCGGTGGAAGAGCAGTTCTACATCGCCTTCCCGCTGATGATGGCGCTGGTGCTGCGGCTGAAGCGGCGCGCGCTGCTTCTGGCGCTGATCCTGCTGGCCTCGCTTGCCAGCATCGCCATCGCCGAGGTGGGAACGCGGCTTGCGCCGACGGCGAATTTCTTCCTTCTGCCGGGCCGCTTCTGGGAACTGGGCCTTGGCGCGATGGCCGCGCTCAGCGTGCGTGGCGCTCCCTGGGGGCGCCCGCGTCTTGCGGCGGATGCGGTTTCGCTCGCCGGGCTGGCGATGATCCTCGCCTCGGTGCTGGCCTTCGATGCGGTAACGCCCTTTCCGAGCCTCTGGGCCATGCTGCCGACCTTCGGGGCGCTGCTCGTCATCCTCATGGCCGGGCCGGAAACCTTCGCCGGGCGTCTTCTGGCATCCCCGCCCTTCGTGGCGGTCGGGCTCATCAGCTACAGCGCCTATCTGTGGCACCAGCCGCTCTATGCCTTCGTGCGCACGGCCCTGCCGCAGTGGAACACCGTTCCGGTCATGCTCGCCCTGTCGCTTCTGGCGCTGGGGCTGGGCTGGGCAAGCTGGCGCTTCGTGGAACGCCCCTTCCGCAACCGCGCGTTCCTCAGCCGTCGGACGGTCTTTGCCCTTTCTGCGCTGGCGCTGGCCGCGCTGGCGGGCTGGGGCGTGGTCCTGCGCGAAGCCGGCGGCTTCGTCGACCGCTATCCCGCGCATGTGCGCCCGCTCTTCAGCCTGTCGCTGCAACAGCGCGGCGCCTATGTCGCCGGGGCCTACAATGCGCAGGTTGCCGACCGCCCCTTTGCCAGCGATGCGCCAAAGCTTCTGATCATCGGCGACAGCTATTCGCAGGATTTCTACAACATGCTGCGCGAGACCGGCGCCTTTGCCGGCTTCGAGATTTCGGCCGATTACATCAACCGCCCTTGTCAGATTCAGCGCCTCGGCAGCGCCGCCGAGCGCCACATCGAGGCCGAGCATCGCCGCCGCTGCGCCTCGCCGCAGGCCCAGATCAACGACGAAACGCTGGCCCGCGCCCGCGAGGCCGATGTCATCGTGCTCGCCGGTGCCTGGCTGCCCTGGGCGGCAGAGGCCATAGGCGAGACGCTCTCAGTCCTCGGGGAAGGCAGCAGGGCGGACATCTATGTCATCGGCTCCAAGATCATCGGTCCGGCGGATCTGCGCGTTCTGGCAACGCTGTCGCCGGCCGAGCAGCGGGCCTACCGGCTTCCGCCCGCGCCGGAAACCCGCGCCGTCAACGCCATTCTGGCCGAAAGACTTTCCCCGGACCGCTTCATCGATCCGCTGGTGCTATTGTGCGAGGCGCCGCAAAGCTGCCGGCTGTTCACGCCCGAAGGTGCGCTGATTTCCTATGACGGCAGCCATCTGACGCAGGAAGGGGCCATCTGGCTGGGGGCGCGTCTCTTCACGCAAACGCCGCTCGCACGATACGCGCCGGCCCGCTAGAGCGCTTGCCGAGCGCCCAAGGGCGTGGTTCGCTTCTTCCAAAAGCAACGAACTTTGGGAGAAACGTCATGACAGGCCAGCTGGCTGGTAAGGTTGCCGTCGTCACCGGAGGCGGTTCGGGCTTCGGCGAAGCCATTGCAAAGATCTATGCCCGCGAGGGCGCGAAGGTCGTCGTCGCCGACCTCAATGGCGATGCGGCCGCCCGCGTTGCCGGCGAGATCGGCGCATCGGCAAGCGCGATCCGCGCCGACGTGACGGCGCGGGGCGATGTCGAGGCGATGATCGGCGCGGCAACAGAAGGCTTTGGCGGGCTCGACATCCTCGTCAACAATGCCGGCTACACCCATCGCAACCAGCCGATGCTGGAGGTCACCGAGGCCGACTTCGACCGCACCTATGCCGTCAATGTAAAGGCGATCTATCTGGCCGCGCTCATTGCCGTTCCGCAGATGGAGCGGCGCGGCGGCGGGGTCATCATCAACACCGCATCGACAGCGGGCCTCAGGCCGCGGCCGGGCCTCACCTGGTATAACGGTTCCAAGGGCGCTGCCGTCATCCTCTCCAAATCCATGGCCGTGGAACTGGCGCCGAAGAAGATCCGGGTCAACGCGCTCTGCCCGGTGATGGGCGAGACGGGCATGCTGGAGCTGTTCATGGGCGTGCCGGACACGCCCGAGAACCGGGCGAAATTCGTCGCCACGATCCCGCTCGGGCGCATGTCGCGCCCCTCCGACATGGCCGAGGCGGCGCTGTTTCTGGCGCGTGACGAATCGGCGTTCCTGACCGGGCTTGCGATGGAGATCGACGGCGGGCGCTGCGTCTGATCAAGACGCAGGCAGGCTGCCTTGTCTGCGGGCGATGACACTGCTCTCAAAACAGGCGGTGGATCGCGAAAAAGGCAGTGAAAAGAGGGGTTTGTCACCTTTTCGCAACATCTTGTTGCAATGTTGTTCGCCGTCTCATCAAGCCTCTTGCTGCGCTGCGAAATTGCAGGATCACTGAGGTCCGGCGGTAGCGGGCACATGGGGCGCCCGCCCGTGGGGACATGATGAGATGAAGACGACCCTTTTCGCACTGGCCGCCCTCGGGCTGGCGGCCACCTCGATGCCGGCCCTTGCCGCGGACCTGACCGCTGAGGAAACCGCCGTCGAGCCTTCGATGTTCGACGTTGCCTTCGGCGTGACGCTGACTTCGGACTATGTGTGGCGCGGTATCAGCCAGACCGATTCCGGCCCGGCCGTGCAGGCCTATCTGGAAGCCACCTACGGCATCTTCTATGTCGGCGCCTGGGCCTCGAACATCGACTACGGCGCAGGCACGCCGGACATCGAGGTCGATCTCTATGCCGGCATCCGTCCGGAATTTGCCGGCATCTCCTTCGATCTCGGCGCGATCTACTACGTCTATCCGAGCTACACCGGCACCTGGAACTTCTATGAACTGCTCGCCTCGGCTTCCTATAGCCCGATCGAATGGCTGAGCCTGTCGATTACCGGCAACTACGTGCCCGATCAGGACAATGTCCTTGAAAACGGCCATGTCGCTGTCGGCGCGGAAGTGACGCTGCCCTATGATTTCACCCTGTCCGGCTCGGTCGGCATCGTGGAAGACTTCGGTTCCGGCTATGGCGACTGGACCTACTGGAACATCGGCCTCGGCTACGCGGTCAACGACTATGTGTCGCTCGACCTGCGCTACTGGGACACCGACATCGGCCGGGTTTCCTGCGGCGGTTCGGAATGCGCCCCGCGCGTCGTCGGTTCGATCACCGTCGAGACCAGCTGGAGCGCGCTGCCGCACTGATCGCGGCTGCAACACCGAAAAGCGAGGGCGGCTTTCGGCCGCCCTTTTTGTTACAGCCGGTCGCGCAGGGCGAACCAGGTCATGGCGAGCGTCAGGATTGGTGCGCGCAGGAGACGCCCGCCGGGGAAGGGCGGGCAGGCGAACCCGCTCATGATCCGGTAGGGGGCGGCAAGCGCGTGCTCCCGGCCGGCGAGAAGGGCCTCGGCGACCACCCGGCCGGCGAAGGGCGCCAGCGCCACGCCCTGGCCGGAAAAGCCGCCAATGGCGAAGATGTTCCTCTCCACCTCGCGGATGAAGGGCAGGCGGTTCTGCGTGACGGCAAGCGTGCCGCCCCAGGCATGGGT
>JAGRKQ010000005.1:0-1014 GCA_020442235.1 Hyphomicrobiaceae bacterium
CCCTCGATGAGGTGGTTGTAGAATTCGTGGTGCGCCGAAACGTGCCGGTCGAGATTCATCGACATGAAGCCGGACAGCTGCAGGAAGCCCGGATAGACGTCGCGCATCATGCCCGGATGCGGGAACGGCACCTTGGTGACGACGTTGCGGCGGAACCAGTCGATGCCCTTTTCGGTCGCAAGGTCGTTGACCACGGTCGGCGAGATGCGGCTGTCGATCGGCCCGCCCATCAGCGTCATGCTGAGTGGCGAATAGGGGTCCTCGCGCCCTTCCATCACTGCAACGGCGGCCAGCACCGGAACCGAGGGCTGGCAGACGGCGACGAGGTGGGTGTCGGCGCCGAGCACGTGCAGCATGGAAATGACGTAGTCGATATAGTCGTCGAGATCGAAGTCGCCGGCCGACATCGGCACCATGCGGGCATCGATCCAGTCGGTGATGAAAACCTCGTGATTGGGCAGCAGCGTTTCCACCGTGCCGCGCAGGAGCGTGGCGTAGTGGCCTGACATCGGCGCCACCAGAAGCACTTTCGGATCGGGCTTGCGGCCCGCCGGCAGATTGCGTTCGAAATGCAGGAGCTTGCAGAAGGGGCGTTCCCAAACGACCTTCTCTTGAACCTCGACGCGGGTGCCGCCGACGAGCGTCGTCGGCAGGCCGAATTCCGGCTTGCCGTAGCGGCGCGTGGAGCGCTCGAACAGCTCTGCCGAAGCGGCAAGCGCGCGGCCGAATTCGGTCTGCGAGACCGGATTGAGCGGGTTCTTGAAGTAGAGGCGCGTCATGTCGGCCGCGGCGCGGGCCGGGCTCAGGGCCGCATGGGCGAGTTCATACCAGACATAATAGGGCAAAGTGTTTTCCCTTCCCCGACGCAAGAGCCCGAAGGCCTTGCCGAAACCACTTTCGGCGTTCTCGAAAAGCACACCAGAAAAACCTTAAGGCGGCAATGAGAAGCATCCCGAATGGAAAGTTTACGGGAAGGATCGCGAACTAGTGCAGCGCAACAATGGTCGAATGACG
>JAGRKQ010000005.1:1099-5503 GCA_020442235.1 Hyphomicrobiaceae bacterium
CGCGTGCCGAGGCCAGGAAATGTGCAAAGATTGCTGCCGCTGACGTAAGGTAGAGGACGTTCAGCGCAAAGGCCTTGAGCATGAGATCGCCCCGGAAGGTGCCATCCAGCAGCAGCGCGCGCATGCCCTCGAAGACATGGGTCGGCGGCAGGGCGACCGCGATCCACTGCAGCGGTTCGGGCAGGCTGGAGAGCGGATAATAGACGCAGGTGACCGGCAGGATCAGGAACATCAGCGACCACACGACGCCTTCCGCGCCGAGTCCGTGCCGCAAAATGATGCCGGCCGAGAACAGCCCGACCGCCCAGGCCGTCAGCATCAGGCTGGAAAAGAACAGTGCCAGCGCCGGGCCGAGCGACCAGAACTTGAAGCCGAAGAAGAGATCGGCCAGCAGCGCCACCGGCACCAGGCCGATCATCAGCCGGATGAGGCTGATCGTGGCCATGGACAGCACGAACTCGAAGGGGCGCAGCGGGCTCATCAGGATGTTGGCGATGTTGCGCGACCACATCTCCTCCAGAAAGGAGACGGCAAAGCCGAGCTGGCCGCGCATCAGGATGTCCCAGAGCAGAACCGCCCCGATCAGCGTTCCGCCGGCGAAGGCCGCCCCGCTGGTGGTCTCGGCCAGCCAGCTTTGCAGGAAACCCCACATCAGCATCTGCACCAGCGGCCAGTAGATCAGTTCGATCAGCCGCGGCCAGGACGAGCGCATCAGATAGACATGGCGCAGCACCATGGCATGGATGCGCGATAACGTGCCGGAAATCCCGCTCACGACACCGTCTCCGGGGGTTTTTCCGGCGCCCGGGCCACATCGAGAAAGACCTCTTCCAGCGTCGAGCGTCCGAAGCGCTCGATCAGGGCGCCGGGCGTGCCCTCGGCCTCGATCCGCCCGCGTTTGAGGATGATGACGCGTCCGCACAGGCGCTCCACCTCGCCCATATTGTGCGAGGCGAGCAGGATCGCCGCTTTGGTGCGGCGCTGATAGGCCTCGATGCGGCTGCGCACCCAGTCGGCGGTGTCGGGATCGAGCGAGGCGGTCGGCTCGTCGAGAAGCAGCACCGCCGGCGCGTTGATCAGCGACTTGGCGAGCGACACGCGCGTCTTCTGTCCGGCCGAGAGCCGGCCCACCGGCCGGTCGATGAACTCCTCGAGCGACAGATCCTGTGCCAGTTCGGCAATGCGGGCCTTCAGGTCCGCCACGCCGTAAAGCCGGCCGAAGACGGTAAGGTTCTGGCGCACCGTCAGCCGGAGCGGCATGTCGACATAGGGGCTTTCAAAATTCATCCGCGGCAGGGCCCGGTGCCGCTCTGCGGCCATGTCGTGCCCGAGCACGCTGACCCGGCCGCCGCTCGGACGAACGAGGCCCATGATCATGGCGATCGTCGTCGTCTTGCCGGCGCCATTGCCGCCGAGAAGGCCGAGCGTTTCCCCCGGCGCAACGCAAAAGCCGATGCCGGCCACGGCCTCGACCGCGCCGAAGCGCTTTTTGAGATCGGCGACAAGAATGGCGCTCATGAACGAGTCCGAGAATTGCAGGGGGCCTTGCGGGCATGACTCGAGCGTCCACGGGACGCTATAGACCGATATAGGACGGGCCGCGCGTTGCGGCGAGCCTTTCAAGGGCGGAGCGAAGGGGATCATGCAGCAGATGGACGGAGAGCGGGCCTTTCAGGTCTCCTCGGCGACGGCCGCGCTCGGCATGCGCACCGACACCGCGGTGCGTCTGCGCTGGCTGGGCGTCTTCGACCAGTTGATCGCGGTATTGGTCGTCGTCGCGCTCGACATGGATCTTCTGGTCTGGCCGGTCATCGCCCTCATTGCCCTCTCGGCGGCACTCAACACGGTTCTGGACGTCAAGGCCCGGCCGGCACATCGGCTGGGGCCGCGTCCGGCCGCCGCGCTGCTCGCTTTCGACGTCATCCAGCTGGGGGCGCTTCTGGCGCTGACGGGCGGTCTGGCCAATCCTTTCTCTGTCATGCTTCTGGCGCCGGCGCTCATCGGCGTCGTCAACCTGCCGGTGCGCGAGGCGGCCGCGGTCGGGTTTCTCGCCGCCCTGGTGCTGACGGTGACCGGGCTGTGGCACGCCCCGCTTCCCTGGTATGCCGGCGAGCAGGTGGTGCTGCCCGATGCCTATCGTCTCGGGGTCTGGGTTGCGCTGGTGCTGTCGCTGGCCTTCATCGGGCTTTACGCCTTTCGTGTGGCGCATGAGGCGCGCCAGATGGCCGATGCGCTGGCCGCCACCGAGCTCGTGCTTCAGCGCGAGGACTATCTGACGGCGCTGGACGGGCTGGCGGCAGCGGCGGCGCATGAACTCGGCACGCCGCTGGCCACCATCACCCTCGTTTCCGGCGAGTTGCAGCGCGAGCATGGTCGTGAGGGGCCGCTGGGCGAGGACATCGCCCTCATTCGGTCCCAGGCCCAGCGCTGCCGCGAGATCCTCACCCGCCTCAGCAATCTCGGTGACGACGAGGAGGGGCTTCTGCGTCAGCTCAGCCTCATCGATCTGGTCGAGGAGGTGGCCACCCCGCATCGGGATTTCGGCGTTGCCATTCGCATCGACCACAAGGGCGAAGGCAGCCCGCCGCGCATGCGACGCAACCCCGCTGTGCTGTATGGGCTCGGCAACATCCTGGAGAATGCGGTCGATTTCGCCTCGGGCGAGGTCACCGTCACCGCGGCCTGGACGGCGGACGACGTCTCGGTCGCCATCGAGGATGACGGGCCGGGCTTTTCCGCCGATGTGATGATGCGTCTCGGCGAACCCTATCTGACGACGCGTGCCGAAAGGGCCGCCAGCGCCGAGCCGGATGGCGGCGGCGGTCTCGGCCTTGGCTTCTTCATCGCCAAGACCTTTCTGGAGCGCTCCGGCGGGCGCGTGGATTTCTCCAATCGCCGCGCTCCGGAGAATGGCGCGCGCGTGCATGTCCTCTGGCCGCGAACGGTTTTCGAGGCAGGTGCGCAGTCTCCGGGTCTTGAACGCACCGCCCCGATGGGGTGATTAAGGCACAGGGAGACGATGCGGCCGGGGCAAAACCATCCCGGGCCGGTCAATAAAGAGGGTGATCGATGAACGACACGCCGGACAGCACGACGCCGGGCGCGGGGTCGGACACCGACGAGGAGGCGATGTTCCGCCGTCTCAGCGAGGCGGGGGAGGCCGATCTTCTGATCGTCGATGACGACCGGGCTTTCTTGCAAAGGCTCGCCCGGGCCATGGAGACCCGCGGCTTCAGCGTGCGCACGGCGGAATCGAGCGCTGAGGGCCTTGCCGCCATCGATGCGGCTGCGCCGCGATATGCGGTCATCGATATGCGTCTTGGCGATGGCAACGGGCTCGATGTCGTGGAAGCGGCCCGCAAGGCCCGCCCGGATGTGCGCGCGGTGATCCTGACGGGCTATGGCAACATCGCCTCGGCGGTGACGGCGGTGAAGCTTGGTGCGGTCGATTATCTGGCCAAGCCGGCGGATGCCGAGGATGTCTTCGCCGCTCTCGTCAAGGCCGATGCCGACCGGGCGCCGCCGCCGGAAAACCCGATGTCGGCGGATCGGGTGCGCTGGGAGCACATCCAAAGGGTCTACGAATTGTGCGACCGCAACGTCTCCGAGACGGCGCGGCGGCTCAACATGCACCGCAGGACCTTGCAGCGCATCCTGGCCAAGCGCGCGCCGCGTTAACCGTGGCCTCAGACGAACGTCTAAAATAGGGTAAATGATTGCTTTACGGCGTGACTCTGGAGCGCAGTCGTATTACTTTCCGTGACGAGAGGCCGGATTCCAGTTGTTTGGGAAGTGGAAAAAGCCATGACGACCACACCGCCCGCCGATAGCTCGGTGTCCTATGATTTCAGCGATTACGACACGAACCATGATGGGTCGCTGTCGCTGAGCGAAGCGCGCGCCATGTTCGAGGAGCTGGGGCAGTTCGACGACATGAACACCGTCGATCGCGCCCGCAAGCTGGCCGACTTCTTCAAGAGTGAAGACGCCGACGACAGTGGCGGCATTGAGGAAGATGAAGCTCAGAGCTATCTGGACGAACTCAATCCGAACCGTGCCGATAAGTTCGACGCCGACAACAACGGCAAGATCGACGAGGCAGAAGCGGAGGCCATGGGTCGTGCGCTTGGCCTGATCGCCGAAGATGCTACCGAAGCGGAAGTTGCCGAAACCGTCGCCGACATCCTCAAGGTCGCTGATGGCAATAGTGATGGCGAGGTCTGTGTTGACGAAGCGCAGGCCTGGATCGATGCCGGAGCCAAACTGGAAGATCCGGACGATGCGTCGAGCTTTGATGCCGACGGCAATGGCGAGCTCGATGAGGCCGAAGCCGAGGCACTTGGCCGGGCGCGCGGCCTGATCGCCGAGGATGCCACGGAAGCCGAGGTTGCCGACAAGGTCGCG
>JAGRKQ010000078.1:0-6349 GCA_020442235.1 Hyphomicrobiaceae bacterium
ATCAGGCCCGGCACAACGCAAAACGGGCGCCGTCTCCGGCGCCCGCAGCGTTCGGGTCAGAATGTCAAGTAAGGTGCTCAGCGCCCCAGAAGCTTGTCGAGAAGGCGCACGACGTCTTCCGAGGCCGCCTCCATCGCCGCAACGGCGGCAACGGCGCCCGCACGGTCACCCTTGGCGAAGAGCGCGGCGGCTTCCTTGCCGAACTTGTGCACCCTGGCATGCGGTTCGTTGAGCGCGGCAAAGGCCGGATGGTTGCGGATCGTCGGATCGCTGACCTTGCCATACCACTTGCCGAGCCGGCAGGAATGGTGATCGGCGAGTTCCGCTTCGGTCAGGTTGTTGAGGCCGACGAGCATCTCCGAAAGCCGCTTCTTCCAAAGGAAATGGTCGGACTTGGCCCGGTGCAGGACGTAGTCGTGGATCTCGCGGCCGTCGAGACGGGCGAATTCCTTGTCGATCAGCGTTTCGGACTGGCGCACATTGGCGATGACGTCATTGGCGTGCTCGCTCGCCTTGCGGCCGGACTGCGCCACGCGGGCAACGCCTTCGGCCAGTTCGCGCGTCGCCTGGGACTGTTCGCCCAGCGTGCCGGCAACCGCCTCCATGCGCCCGCAGGTGCGCTGGGCGATTTCGTTGACTTCCGACATGTCGTTTTCGGTCTGGGCGGTCAGTTCGCCGGTCCGCTCCACCGATTCCCCGGCGGCCTGAACGCTGGCGACGAGCTTGTCGACATGGCCGTGCAGCCCCTCGATCAAGAGGCGGATGTCCTCGGTCGCCTTCTGGGTCTGGGCGGAGAGCAGCTTGACCTCGGAAGCAACGACCGCAAAGCCCTTGCCGGCAACGCCCGCGCGCGCCGCCTCGATGGTGGCGTTGAGGGCGAGAAGATTGGTCTGGCGGGCAATGCCGTCGATGGTGCCGATGAATTCCCCGATCTGGGCAACGGCGCTGCCGACGCCGGTGGCACCGCCGGAAATGCTTTCCATCGACTGGGTGATGGTCTGCGCCGCCGTCGCGGTCTCGCGCACCCGGCGCGTGCCCTGATTGACGAGGCTGGCAACCGCCTGCATCTCGTCGGCCGACTGGCGCGCCGTGGAGGAGATTTCCGAGATCGAGGCGTCGAGTTCCTCGATCGCCGCGGCCATGGTGCCCATCAGCGTGTCGATCTCGCGCACCTCGCCGGTGACCTTGGCGACGGACGCCATCGACTGGCTGGACTGAAGCGAAAAGGCAACCGCATTGGCAAGCTGCGCCTCGTCGCGCTTGGACAGCGCTGTCGCAAGATCGCGAAGCGGCCCGGCGATATCGGCCGGCGCATCGGACAGATCGAGCGGCTTTCCGGCGATCAGCGCATCGGCTGCCGCCCTGAGGACAAGCCCGGCAAGGGCATTGTGATCGGGTTCGCTGATGGGCGTCTCGGCCTTTTTCGCAAGCATTGGTCGTCGTTTCCCGCGCTGATGGAACGTGAGACCAGAAGACTCTGGCAGCGTTAACAAGTTCTTGAATCAAAGTGCCGAATTGGCGGAATTCTTTCGCGTTGCACCGTAATAGGCCCAGAACAGCCTGGCTGCGACACCGCGCCACGGGCGCCAGGCGGCGGCGATCGTCTCCAGTGCTGCCGGATCGGGGCGATCGGCAAGGCTGAACCCGTCGCGCACCGCATTCTGCAAGGCAAGATCCCCGACCGGAAACACATCCGGATGTCCGGCGCAGAAGAGAAGATAGATATCGGCCGTCCAGGGCCCGATGCCCTTGACCGAAGTCAGCGCCGCATGCGCCGCATCGCGGTCGAGCGAACAAAGATGCAGAAGATCGAGCCCGCCGGCAGCCGCCTCCGAAACCGCCTGAAGCGTGCGCAGTTTCGGCCGTGACAGCCCCATGGCGCGCAGGCCCTCCTCGTCCTGCGCCAGGACCGCCTCGGGCGTAACCCGCCCAAGACCCGCTTCGACCCGCGCCCAGATCGCCCGCGCGCTTGCGACGGAAAGCTGCTGCGACACGACGATGCGGCACAGCCCCTCGAAGCCCGCCGGCTGCAGGCGCAGGGGAACCGGCCCCGCCGTCTCGATGATCGGCGCAAGGCGGGGATCGGCCTCAAGCAGGACGGCAAGGCCCTGCGCAATGTCTGCCTCGCAGGCGATGGGTTTCATGAAACAAAGCCTTGCCGATCCGGCCCGCGCCGTAAAGCGGCTTGATGCGCGAAGGCGGGAACGGCAAGAAAAGCCATGACCGCACGCCCCGTCTTTCGCTTCGCCCCTTCGCCGAACGGCCCCCTGCACAAGGGCCACGCCTATTCGGCGCTTCTGAACCGGAAGCGCTGCATGGCGGCCGGCGGGCGGCTGCGCCTGCGGCTGGAGGACATCGACCGTCAGCGCTGCCGGCCGGAGCATGAAGCGGCGATCCTGGCCGATCTGGACTGGCTCGGCTTCGGCTTCGAGCCGGACGTCCTGCGCCAGTCGGAGCGTTTCGGCGCCTATCGGGATGCCCTGTCGCGACTGGATGCACTCGGCGTGCTTTACGGCGCGCCGGCCAGCCGGGCCGAGATCGCCGAGGCCGCCCGCACGGCCGAAGCCCGCGGGATGCCGCTTGCCCGCGACCCGGACGGCGCCCCGCTCTATCCCTTTTGCGACCGCGACCGGGGCCGGCCGGCACAGCTTGGAGAGGATGCCGCCATCCGCCTAGATATGGACAGAGCGCTGTCTTTGGCCGGCCCGGTTTCGGCGCTGATGCGGCAGAAGGACGGGTCCTTCGCCCGCATTCCGCAGGACCCGGCGCTCTGGGGCGATCCTGTGCTGGCCCGTCGCGACACCCCGACGAGCTATCATCTTTCCGTCGTCGTCGACGATGCCTTCGAGGCCATCACCGACATCGTGCGCGGCGCCGATCTTCTGGCCGCCACCGCCGTCCACCGCCTGTTGCAGGTGCTCTTGGGTCTGCCCGAACCGCGTTACGAGCACCACCGGCTGATCCTCGGGGCGGATGGGCGCAAGCTGTCGAAATCCGAAGGCGCGGCCCGGCTCTCCGCGATCCGCGAGGCGGGCGGCACGGTGGAAATGTTGAAGGAAGAGTGGGGATTGTGACACGGGATTGCGCAGGTCAAGCCCGGGAATGACGAGTTTCTGAGTGGTTCTGAATCTTGGTGATCCTGAATCTTGCGCTTCGCTCACGCCTGTTCGCTCAACGTGCGATTCAGGACGGCCAAAAGCACCACTGAGGTGACATCAAACTCCGCGTCATTCCCGCCCTTGGTTCGCGGGAATCCATACGGCACTTGCCAAAACAATAAGCGCCGAAGAGGCGCCGGGCTTTCGTCCGCCCCCGCGGAGGTCATGAGCGCAGCAAATTGACCGCGAGCGAAAAGAACCCTCGAAGAGGCGCCTGGCTTTCTTCGTTGCCCCAAGTCTTGCGCTTCGCATCGCTGCGCTCGCTCAACGTGCGACTTGGGGTGCGCCGCCCCCGCGGAGCCGCGCGCGAAGCGCGCTGGTGTGAGCGAGAAAACCCTGCCCCAGTCTTGCGGTTTGCTGCGCGCGGGCGTGAGCGCGCGCCTTCACAGCCCGAGCGCACCCGTCATCAAGAGCCAGCCGGAAACGCTGATGACCGCCACCATGGTCGAGAGGGCGATGGTGGACGAGGCGATGCGGATGCCCGTGCCATAGCGGTTGGCGACGAGATAGGCGTTGATGCCGGTCGGGCAGGCGGCAAAGAGCAGCCCCGCGCCGATCCACACCGGCGGCAGGCCCAGCGCCCAGCCGAGAGCGAGAAAGATCGCCGGGTGAATGACGAGCTTCAGGAACGACACCAGGACCGTGATGCGCACATCGCCGGCGATGCCGTAGCGCTTCAGCGCCATGCCGGATGAGAACAGCGCGCAGGGCACCGCCGTCGAGCCGAGGGAATCGATCAGCTTCAGGGGAACCTCCGGCAGTTCCCAGCCGGTGAAGCGCCAGACCACGCCGAGCGCGATGCCGATGATGATCGGATGGGTGGCGATCGACACCGAAAGCGAGCGCAGCACCGCGCCGAGCGGCTTGCGCCCGCCGGGACTCGCCAGTTCGATGCCCAGCGTCGCGACCGTCATCATCAGCGGCAGATGAATGGCGAGCAAGAGGAAGATCGGCACCTTGCCCGCATCGCCATAGGCAACGAGGATCAGCGGAATGCCGATCAGCACGGTGTTGCCCTGCCCGGCGGAAAAGCCCGAGACGACGGCGGTACGCCCGTCGCGGCCGAAGATGCGGATCACCGAGAAGGACGCGACCAGCCAGGCGACCGCCACGCCGGAGAAATAGGCGAACCAGTAACCCCAGGGCGAGGCCTCGGGAATGTCGGCAGTCGCCAGCGTCTTGAACAGAAGACAGGGCACGGCGACCGTGAAGACGAAATCGGAAAGCCCGTCGGCGACATTGTCCTTGACGAGCCCGGCCCGGGCCGCGCCGAAACCGACGAACAACAGCCCGAAGACGGGAAGAACGATCGGCAGAACGGTTTCCACGCGGCAACCCCGGCGGCGACAGGTCAGTAAAACTGACCTTGGTGACTAGCCGTCAAAGGGTGCGCCAACAAGCCGCACCGCCGCAAGGGAGCCATGCAGGGAGCGGCTCAGGCCGCAAAGCCCTGTCACCTTATGGGCATGGCTTTCCTGCTTCTCGAAGAGCTCTTGCAAGCTTCATGAAAAGGTTGCCATGCCGCCGCTCGCTTCCGGGCATGTCGTTCACTGTCGTGTGAAACCAGTCTGATCCGGGCACGGTCAGGTGGATATGGCCAGAGGCCTCATCATACCAGCAACCGACACGCATATAGATCGTGCGCCTGCCTTCAGCACTTGGTTCAAAGGCACTGTGCATGCTTCCTCTCTCTTGACAGTCTGGGGCAGACGAGAAGCCGTGATGTTAGCCAAGATGGGCTTTGGCCTGCATCAGGCCGCCGTCGCCTCCCGGTCCACCACCTTCACGATGTCGGCCATGATCTGGTTGAGGCGGAAATCCTTCGGCGTATAGACCGCAGCGACGCCCATCGCCTTCAGCTGCGCCTCGTCATCCGGCGGAATGATGCCGCCGACGACGACCGGAACGTCGCTCATGCCCTCGGCGCGCATGCGCTCCATCACGTCGCCGACGAGCTGGAGATGGCTGCCGGAGAGGATGGAAAGCCCGACGATGTGAACGCCCTCCTCGAGCGCGGCATTGACGATCTCGGCCGGCGTCAGGCGGATGCCCTCATAGACGACCTCCATGCCGGCATCGCGCGCCCGGACGGCGATCTGTTCGGCGCCGTTGGAATGCCCGTCGAGGCCCGGCTTGCCGACGAGGATCTTGAGGCGCCGGCCGAGCTTGCCGGAAACCGCCTCGACGGCCGCGCGCACATCGCCGAGGTCTTCCGCATCCTGCCGGGCGCTGCGTCCGACGCCGGTCGGGGCACGATATTCGCCGAAGACGTCGCGCAGCACCGCGCCCCATTCGCCGGTGGTGACGCCGGCCTTGGCTGCCGCAATCGACGGCTCCATGACGTTGCGCCCTTCGCGCGCCGCGCTCTCAAGCGCTTCAAGCGCGGCCTTCACCGCCGCGTCGTCGCGCGCTTCCCGCCAGGCGGCCAGCCGCTCCACGGCCTCGCGCTCGACATGATCGGGCACGGTGAGAATGGCGTTCTCGCCCGTTGCCAGCGGCGAGGGCTCGCTTTCGGTGAAGCGGTTGACGCCGACGACGGTGATGTCGCCGCGCTCGATGGCTTCCAGACGCGCCGTATTCGACTGGACAAGCGCCTGCTTCATGTAGCTGGTCTCGATGGCCGACACCGCGCCGCCCATCTCCTCGATGCGGGCAAGCTCGCCGCGCGCGGCCTCTTTCAGCGCTTCGGTCTTGCGGTCCATCTCCACCGAGCCGTCGAAAATGTCGGCATATTCGAGAAGATCGGTCTCATAGGCGAGGATCTGCTGCATGCGCAGAGACCACTGCTGGTCGAAGGGTCGCGGCAGGCCGAGCGCCTCGTTCCAGGCCGGAAGCTGCACGGCGCGGGCCCGCGCCTTCTTGGAAAGGACGACGGCCAGCATCTCGATGAGGATGCGGGCGACGTTGTTTTCCGGCTGGCTTTCGGTAAGGCCGAGCGAATTGACCTGCACCCCGTAGCGGAAGCGCCGGTAGCGCTCGTCCTCGATGCCGTAGCGGGTCTGGCAGATCTCGTCCCAAAGGTCGACGAAGGCGCGCATCTTGCAGACTTCGGTGAGGAAGCGCATGCCGGCATTGACGAAGAAGGAAATGCGCCCGGCGGCGATGGCAAAATCGGCTTCCGGCACGGCGCCGGAGGCCTTGACCGTATCGAGAACGGCAATCGCGGTGGCGAGCGCGAAGGCGAGTTCCTG
>JAGRKQ010000078.1:6488-7919 GCA_020442235.1 Hyphomicrobiaceae bacterium
TCCTTGATGATGTCGTTCTGCGTGGTGCCGGAAAGCTTCGCCCGGTCCGCGCCCTGCCCGTCGGCGGCGGCGACATAGAGCGACAACAGCCAGGGCGCCGTCGCATTGATCGTCATGGAGGTGTTCATGGCTTCGAGCGGAATGCCGTCGAACAGCGTCTGCATGTCACCGAGATGGGCGACCGGCACGCCGACCTTGCCCACTTCGCCGCGCGACAGCGCATGATCGGGGTCGTAGCCGGTCTGCGTCGGCAGGTCGAAGGCGACCGAAAGCCCGGTCTGCCCCTTGGCGAGATTGGTGCGGTAGAGCTTGTTGGAGTCGGCGGCCGTGGAATGGCCGGCATAGGTGCGGAAGATCCACGGCTTGTCGCGCTTGATCTCGTTCGACATCGATTTTTCGCCTCCGGCAGCACCGCATCGCGTGGACACGGCGAAAACATGAGCTTCAGCCGTGTTCTAGCGGTTCCGAACCGAAGACGTCACTTGGCCGAACGGCCGATGCCGCAGCGCAAGATAAACCGGGAAGAGCGTGTTTTGAAGCCGAGAGCGCCGCTCAGCAGATGATGCGCCGCTCAGCGCATCATGAAGCGCTTGAACAGGCACGCCACCATCAAGGTGACGATCGCCCCGCCGGCGCCGCCGAGGAAGGGAATGTGCGGCACGTTGAGCAGCGAACCCGCACGGCCGAGCTGGACCATCAGGAAGATCACGCCGGCAACACCGCCCAGGCCCAGAACGATGAAATTGCCGATGACGCCGAAACCGCGGTCGCCCACGGCATATTCGGCCACCCAGGCGAGCGGGAAGGCGAGAATGGCCGAGATCAGAAGGATGATCTGCATCTGCTCGAGGACATAACCGGGGATGTGCATCGCGTTGAACCGATCGAAATGGACTTGCAAACCGGCCCCGATCCTAGCGCAAAGGATTTGACGCAAGGTTGACGGCCGGCCGGCCTTGCGTCTTCCATCCCGTAACCGGAAGGTCGAATGGCGCTTCGCAGTGCAACACCGCATGGTGCGCCACCCCGCAGCCCGACGGGCTGAAGAACAAGGCCGAAGGGCCGACAACTCACAGGAGAGACAGAGATGACGACCGCCACCGCGACCGCCGTCAAGGACCTCTACGAAATTGGTGAAGTGCCGCCCCTCGGCCATGTGCCGGCGAAGATGTATGCCTGGGCCATCCGCAGGGAGCGCCATGGCGAGCCCGACACCGCCATGCAGGTCGAGGTGCTTCCCACCTGGGACATCGCCGACGACGAGGTGCTCGTCTATGTCATGGCCGCCGGCGTCAACTACAACGGCATCTGGGCCTCGCTCGGCAAGCCGATTTCGCCCTTCGACGGCCACAAGGCCGATTATCACATCGCCGGCTCCGATGCCTCGGGCATCGTCTGGGCCGTCGGCGCCAAGGTGAAGCGCTGGAAGGT
>JAGRKQ010000079.1:0-11492 GCA_020442235.1 Hyphomicrobiaceae bacterium
CTTCCATCGGCCCTATCACCTGACGAGCCTGGAAGTGCCGCTCACCTGTGCCCGCGCCGTTCTTTACGGCAAGGCTGACATGGTGCCGCTCTCGCGCCCGGTGGCCGAGGTTTGCGCGGTCGCCAAGAAGGATCTGAAGCCGGGCGACAGGCTCGATGCCATCGGCCAGTACAGCTACCGCGCCTTCGTGCTGGAAGCCGGCGATGCCCGTGCACGCGGCGCGCTGCCCTGCGGCCTTCTGGAAGGCGGAACGGTGACCGCGCCGATCGCCCGCGGCGCGCTTCTGACCAAGGCCAATGCCGCGCCGCCGGAAGGTTCGCGCATTGCCGAACTGCGCGCCCGGCAGGACGCGCTCGTTCATGGGGCGTGAGGACAAGGCCATGGTGAAAAAGGCCGAAGCGGCGACCGGGGCCGACAATCGTCCCTTCCTGTTCCGCCGCCACGATGCCGGGACGATCCGCGAGGCCTATCGCAAGATGCTGCTGATCCGCGCCTTCGAGGAGGGCGCGGAAAACGCCTATATGCGCGGTCTCGTGCACGGCACCATGCATCTGTCGATCGGCCAGGAGGCCAGCGCCGTCGGTGTCGGACTGGCGCTGCGGGACGACGATCAGATCACCTCCACCCATCGCGGCCATGGCCATTCGATCGCCAAGGGCGCCGAGGTGAAGCGCATGTTCGCCGAATTCTTCGGCAAGGAGACGGGTTATTGCCGCGGGCGCGGCGGCTCCATGCACATCGCCGACGTGTCGAAAGGCAATCTCGGCGCCAATGGCATTGTCGGCGGCGGGATTCCGATTGCTGTCGGCGCGGCGCTTTCGGCCAGGCGGCTCGGCAATGGCAAGGTGGTCGTCTGCTTCTTCGGCGATGGCGCCAACAATGAGGGCGCCTTTCACGAGGCGCTCAACATGGCCGCCATCTGGAAGCTCCCTGTCGTCTTCGTCTGCGAGAACAACGGTTACGGCATGTCGACCAGCCAGGCCCGGGCGACGGCATCCGCGACCATCGCCGAGCGCGCCGGCGCCTATGCCATGCCCGGCCGCACCATCGACGGCAACGATCTTTCCGCCGTTGCCGAGGCGACCGAGGATGCGGTCTCCAGAGCCCGCAACGGCGAGGGACCGAGCCTCATCGAACTCAAGACCTATCGCTGGCGCGGTCATTCCAAGAGCGACCGCAACCGCTACCGCACCAAGGAAGAGATCGATCACTGGATGACCGAGAACGATCCGGTGAAGCGGATTGAGGCCGATCTTGTCGCCTTCGGCATTCTGGATGAGGCCGGGCTTGACGCCGTGCGTGCGTCGGTCGCAGAGGAAATCGAGGCAGGCATCGCCTTTGCCAAGGAAAGCCCGTCGCCCGATCCGGCCGATCTGGAACGCTTCGTCTATACGGAGGGCGCGTGATGGATCAGCCCGTGCGCGAACTCTCCTATGCCGAGGCCATCCGCGAGGCGATGGCGATTGCACTCGAACGCGACGAGCGCGTCGTCGTCATGGGCGAGGACATCGGCGTCTATGGCGGCGCTTTCCAGGTGACCGGCGATCTCATCGAGCGCTTCGGCCCCGACCGCATCATCGACACGCCGATTTCCGAACTGGGCGGGGCCGGCATTGCCGTCGGCGCGGCGGTGACGGGCCTTCGCCCCATCTTCGAGTTCCAGTTTTCCGATTTCGCCACGCTCGCCATGGAGCAGATCGTCAATCAGGCGGCCAAGATGCGCTTCATGCTCGGCGGCTCGGTCTCGGTCCCGGTGGTGATGCGCTTTCCCGCCGGCTCCGGCACGGGCGCTGCGGCCCAGCACAGCCAGAGCCTGGAAGCCTGGTTCGGCCATGTGCCCGGCCTCAAGGTGGTGCAGCCGACGACGCCCGAAGATGCCAAGGGCCTGTTGCTGGCCGCGCTCGAAGACCCCGATCCGGTGATGATCTTCGAGCACAAGCTGCTCTACAAGACCAGGGGGCCGGTGCCGGAAGGCGCCTATACGACGCCCATCGGCAAGGCCGAAATCCGCCGCAAGGGGCGCGATGTGACGGTCGTGGCAACCGGGGTGATGGTCTCCAGGGCGCTGGAGGCCGCCAATGAACTTGCCGCAGAAGGGATCGAGGTGGAGGTCATCGACCTGCGCACCGTCCGGCCCATCGACACGCCCGCCATCGTCGAGAGCGTGATCCGCACCCACCGGCTCTGCATCGTGCACGAGGCGGTGAAGACGCTCGGCATCGGCGCGGAGATTTCCGCCCGCATCGCCGAAAGCGAGGCCTTCGACTATCTCGACGCGCCCATCGTCCGGCTTGGCGGGGCGGAAACGCCGATCCCCTACAATCCGGATCTGGAAAAGGCCGCCGTGCCGCAGGTGCCGGGCATCGTCGCGGCCTTGCGCGATCTGGCGACGGGACGGCGCTGAGCCATGCCGGTCGAGGTCATTCTTCCCAAGGTCGACATGGATATGGCGACGGGCCGTATTTCCAGATGGCTGGTTGCCGAAGGATCGCCGGTGAAGAAGGGCGAAGGTCTCTTCGAGATCGAGACCGACAAGGCGGCGATGGAGATCGAGGCGCCGGCCGATGGGGTTCTTGCCGCCGTCACCGGCCGGGAAGGCGACGAACTGCCCATCGGTGCGCGCGTGGCGCTGATCCTCGTTGAGGGGGAGCTTTCGGATGGCAAGGCGGCGCAGATCGCGCCGGCAGGAACGGCCGTTGACGCCGCTCCGCAAAGGGTCGTGGGCACCGTAGCGCCCGTTACCGCGCCTCTGCTTGCCGCGTCTCTTCCGGCTGCGCAGGAGAGGCCGCAGGCAGCTTCCGCCGAAACGGGCCTGCGCGCAACGCCGCTTGCCCGCAAGATCGCCCGCGACCGGGCTATCGCGCTGGAAGGGCTGCAAGGCTCCGGCCCGCGCGGGCGCATTCAGGCCGCCGATGTCGAGGCGGCGCTTGCATTGCCTCAGGCGCAGTCCGCTGGACCGGATCAGAAGTTCACCCCGGAGCCGTGCGAGACCGCCCCTGCGCTGCCGTCCGCCGAAGCGATCCGCCTCGGCATTCGTATCGCAACCGCACCCTCTGAGGCGCTGCTGGAGATGCTTCAGGGGGCCTGCGTTGGTGCCGGGCTGGCCGATATTGTCCTTCTCGCCTGTGCCCGTGCGCTCGGGCCGGACGCATCACTGACGGTGATCCGCGAGACGCCGGAGGGCACAACGGGCGCTTTGGTGGAACAGGCCGGCCTTGCGGGCCTGCGCCATCTGGCTGGCAGCGGACGTTCCGGCGAAGCGCCGGCCCGTTCCGGCATGACCCTCGTTGACGCCAGCGCTCTCGGCCTTGCCGACATGACCCTGCCGCTGGAACCCGGCGAGCGTCTGGTTCTGGCGGTTACCGCCGCGCGCGAAGGCATGCTGGCCCTGACGCTCAGCGTCGATCCGAAGGCCGTGACGCTTCAGGAGGCCGCCCGGCTGCTCCACGCCGTCGAGCGTGCGCTGGAAGCGCCCTTCGCGCTGCTTGCCTGAAATCAGAACAGGCCGTCCGCCTCCTCCCAGGAGGCAATCACCGCATCGGCTCCGGCCTTGAGAAGAACGTCGGCATGCTCCGGCCCGACATGGCTGGCCCCGATATAGCCGATGGCGCGCATGCCGGCGGCCTTGGCGCCGATGATGCCGAAAGGGGAATCCTCGAACACCGTGCAGGCGTGCGGCGCCGCGCCGCAACGCTCCGCCGCGAGAAGAAAGAGATCGGGCGCCGGCTTGCCGCGCGCGACCATCGAGGACGAAAAGATCTGGTCTCCGAAACCCTCAAGAAGCCCGGTCACGCCGAGGCTGTGATGGATGCGTTCCAGATGCGAGGAGGAGGCAACGGCCCTTGTCGCTTCCGGCCGCGAATCGTGGCGCCCAAGAAAGGCTTGCAGACCGGGCGTTGGCGCCAGCGCTTGCGAAAACAGCCCTTTCAGCGTCTGCCAGAGTTCCCCTTGATGGTCTTCTGCGAGCCTGTGGCCGGTTTCTTCCTCGATGCGCGCGATGATGTCGGCCTGTTTCAGCCCGACGCAGCGCCCGATCAGCGATGCTTCGATCGCCATGCCGTGGCGGCCATAGACGAGGACATAGGCCTTAGCGGCGAGCGGCTCGGAATCGACGAGCACGCCATCGCAGTCGAAGATCGTCAGGCAGGCGGCGGGCATCGGCGGTTCAGCGGCCGTCTTCGAGGCTGAGCGGCCCGCGCGAATCCTTCAGCGCCTTGACGATCGCCTTGCGCGACAGGGCGAAGTCCGGCAGCAGCCAGTTGGGCTCGCGTCCGAGGAACCGGTCGAGGAAGGCCACCGCGCGCTCCGGCACCGCATCGACATTTTCCCGGTAGGACCACCAGACCCGCAGGTCGTCGGCCGACTGATCGACCTTCGGCGCCTCGCCGAATTCCTGCTCGAACAGCGCCGCCACCGTGCACACGCAGTAATTGGTATAGCCGAAGCCTTCCGGCCAGAAGCCGATGATCTCGGGCAGGTCCTCGCGTGCGTCGGCATTGTCGATGAGGCGCACCGGACGGTGCTTGAACATCTCCATCAGAAAGACGCCGGCGGAAAAGACGATGAAATCGCGGCGGTCGAGATCGGCGGCTCTTTTCTGCGCCTCGATGATCTCCACCGCGTCGAGAAAGGCGCCGGTCAGGGCGGCTTCGTCGATGCGGAATTTCAGATTGTGCTGGCTTTCCAGCGTGCGGAAGCTCGCCCTGAGAGTGCGCCGGAACCAGCGCAGCTGGCGCAGGGAATGGGTCAGGTCGGGGATCTTTTTCAGATCGTCCTTGAGCGCGAGGTCCATGCTGCCTCCGATTTCCTCCGGGGGGCGACTGAAACACGATCCGGCGAATATTCCAACGCCCCTGATGCACATGTTGACACTTGCGGAAACAAATGTCTCAGTTAAGACTAAGGAACATAAGGACCCGGATACGCATCGACGACCGGGCCACAAGGGAAGGAAACAGGCCATGGCCATCTGGCAATGGGCCTTGCTCGGGCTTGGCCTTGCCTGGCTCGTCCAGAGCGCGGGCGTCTGGCTTCAGATGATGCACTATTCCGACGTCTTCAAGGGCGTCACCGCGCGCTATGCCGACGGCTATGTCGGCGCCGGCCAGAAGCGCGGACGCTTCGGGCGCGGCACCATCGCCATCATCGTCGTCGATTCCGATCTCATCGTGCGCCGCCTGCTTGTCATGAGCGGCCGTTCGGTTCTCGCCCGCTTCCGGCGCGTCGAGGAGCCGGAGGGCCAGCCGCTTGGCGCACTCCAGAACAGTGTCGGCTCATCGCCGGCAGACCCCGGATTGGCCGAGGCCGTCACCCAGGCGATCGCACAGATCGAGACGGCCCGCGCCAAGGCGAAAGACGAGGAGGATGTGCCCGGCGCCCTGCCGGCGACAGCCTGACAATCGTCATCATCTGGAAAGGGAGAGGGAAACGACCATGACGCTTTCAACCATGCTGGTCCAGCATGCGGATGTCGCGGTTCAAAACCTGCATCACTGGCAGGTCGCGGGCTCGATGATGTTCGATGCGCTGGACTTCGGCCGGCAGGTCTCCGAGCGAACGGCGGACGGGCTGGTGCAACTCGCCCAGGCCGGCGGCAGCGACATCACCGTCGACGAATATCGCGAGCGCCTCAGCAACATCCAGCAGGAAGAACAGCTCGGCTGGCTGACCGCCGCGGGCAAATATTTCATCGGCATCTTCCAGAAGGGCGGCGAGGTCTTTGCCGGCTTCGTCTCCGGCATCATTCCGACCCTCGTGGTGCTGATGACGGCCTTTTACGCGGTGACCGAACTCGTCGGCGAACAGCGCGTTCATGGCCTTGCGCGGGGGGCGGGACGCATCGCGCTCACCCGTTACACGGTGCTGCCGGTGCTGGCCGTCTTCTTCCTCACCAACCCGATGGCCTACACCTTCGGTTCCTTCCTGGAAGAAAAGCACAAGCCCGCCTTCTATGATGCGGCGGTTTCCTATGTGCATCCGCCGCTCGGCCTCTTTCCGCACGTCAATCCGGGCGAATATTTCGTCTGGGGCGGTGTGCTGGTGGCGCTTCTGGAACTGGAACGCACCGGCGCGGTCGCCAGCGGCTACCACATCCAGGTGGCCATCTGGTACGCCCTCGTCGGCCTTGTCGTCATCCTTCTCAAGGGCATCCTGACCGAGCGCATCACCGCCATCATGGCGCGCCGTCAGGGCGTCGAGCTGTGAACGGGGAGGGCTGAACGATGAGCTACAAATCCGTTGTCATTCAAAAGGGTCCGGGCGGCTGGGGTGGCCCGCTGGTCATCCACCCGACCGCCGAGCGCAACAAGGTCGTCTCTGTCACCGGCGGCGGCATCCATCCGGTGGCGAGAAAGATCGCCGAACTGACCGGCGCCGAGGCCGTCGACGGCTTCAAGGCGCCGCCGGTCGAAGGCGAGATGGCGGTCGTCGTCGTCGATTGCGGCGGCACGGCGCGCTGCGGCGTCTATCCGCGAAAGCGCATCCCGACCGTCAACCTGACCCCGGTGGGCCAGGCCGGTCCGCTCGCCCAGTTCATCACCGAAGACATTTATGTCTCCGGCGTCACACCGGCGCAGATCGCGCTTTCCGACGGAACGGCGGCGCCGGCGGTTGCCGGCACGGTGGCCGAAGAGCCGAGCGACGCTCCTGCCGCGATGGCGGCTGCCGGGGCGGGTGCCTCCGAAGGCGGCTTTGTCGGCGTCATCGCCGGCATCGGCCGGGTCATGGGCAAGGTGGTCGGCGTCTTCTTCAACGCCGGCCGGCGCACCATCGATCAGGTGGTTCGCAACGTCCTGCCCTTCATGGCCTTCGTGACCATGCTGATCGGCCTCATCCTCTATACCGGGATTGGCGATCTTCTGGCCGCGCCGCTCGGGCCGCTCGCCAACAACATCGTCGGGCTGCTGATTCTCTCGGCCATCTGCGGCCTGCCGTTCCTGTCTCCGATCCTCGGGCCGGGTGCGGTGATTGCGCAGGTGATCGGCGTTGCCATCATCGGCCCGCAGATCGCCAACGGCACGATTGCCCCGGCGATGGCCCTGCCGGCGCTCTTTGCCTACAACACCCAGGTCGGCTGCGACTTCGTGCCGGTCGGTCTGGCATTGGGTGAAGCCAAGCCGAAGACCATCGAGGTGGGCGTGCCTGCCGTCCTGATCTCCCGCCAGATCATGGGCCCGGTCTCGGTGCTGATCGCCTGGGTGGTCAGCCTGGTGATGCTCTGAAAAAAGGCGATGCGGCGCGGGCTACAAGGCTGCGCCGCATCCCTCACCGGAACCTGCCGAGGAGATCTGGATGCCGCTTCACCTCAGAACCACCGTGACCGAAGTCGGTGAGGAAGCCGCCGATCTCGCCGAGGGCGGCGTCGTCATCCTCTTTGCCGAAGGCGCACCGCCGGAACTGGCCGAAGTCTCGCTGCTGCACCGGGTGAGCGAAGGGCCAAGCGGCATGGCACCCGGCATCGGCACGCCGATCCGCATCGGTGCGCTGGAAGCGCCGATCACCGCAATCGGCGACAGCGCCTGGAAGAAGGTGACCGACATCGGCCATGTGGTGATTTCCTTCACCGGCGCGGAGGCCGCCGAGCGGCCCGGCGAAATCATTGCCGGCAAGATTGATGGCGAGACGCTTGCCGCTGCCTTGCAGCCCGGCGCCGAAATCGTCATCGGGTCCTGAGACCCGGCATCTGGGAACGGGACGAAGGCATGGAGAAACGCGTCGTCGTCAAGGTCAGGGAAGGGCTCCACGCCCGTCCGGCGGCGCGGTTCGTCAAGCTGGCCAAGTCCTTCGACAGCAGCGTCGAACTGGCGCGCGGGCCGAAGGCGGTCAACGCCAAGAGCACCGTCAAGCTGATGCTGCTCGCGGTGAAGGAAGACGAGGAAATCCTTCTGCGCGTCTCCGGTCCGGACGAAGAGGACGCCGGCGCGGCCCTTGCCGCCTTTCTGTCCGATCCTCGTTCCGGCCTCGATGGTGACGAGACGCTCGAACAGGCGCCGGAAGGCGCATCGGAACAGGCGGGTGAAGCGTCATTCTCCATGCCGGCCGACAGTGCTGCGATCCAGGGCATTGCCGCTTCGCGCGGCGTTGCCATGGGGCCGGTCTTTGCACATTTCACCGATCCCCTGACGCCGCCGATGCTGGAAATCGCACCGCTGGACCGGCCGGCGGAATTGCAGCGTCTGCGCGATGCCTTCGCCGTGATCGCGCATGAATTTTCCGATGCGGCGAAGGCGGATGGCCTTGCTGCGGGCGACAGGGCGATCCTTGGCGCCCTCGCCGACATCGCCACCGATGAAACGTTGATCAGCGCCGCCGAGAGCGGCATCCAGAGCGGCGAGGACGCGCTCTCCGCGCTGCTTTCGGCAACGGAGACGCTGTCGGGGCAGTTCCGCGATCTGGAAGATCCCTATCTGAGGGCGCGCGGCGACGACATCGCCGCCGTCGGCCGGCGCGTTGCGTTGCAGCTTCTCGGTCGTCCGCCCGAGGATTTGGCCCGCTGTCCGGCGGGCGCGGTGGTGATCGCCGACGACATCGCCGCCTTCGACCTCGCCCGCGCCGATCACGGCCGCATTGCCGGTCTTGTCTGCGGCGCCGGCGGCGCGACCTCGCACATCGCCATCATCGCGCGCAGTCATTCCATTCCCGCCGTGCTCGGGCTCGGGGCAGGGGTGCGCGATCTGGCACAGGCAGAGCGCCTCGCCGTTGACGGAACGCGGGGCACCGTGATCGCCAATCCCGGCCCCGCAACCGCCAAGCGCTTCGAGGCCGCTCTGGCCGATGCCCGCGAGGAAAAGGCCGCGCTTCAGGCCTATCGCGATCTGGCGCCGCACGGACCGGACGGACGGGCGATCACCATTGCCGCCAATCTCGGTTCGCTGGAGGAAATCGATGCCGCGCGCGAGGCCGGCGCCATGGGGGTCGGGCTTTTCCGCACCGAGCTCTTGTTCATGCGCCAGCGCGTGCTCCCCGATGAGGAGGCGCAATACCAGACCTACAAGGCCCTGGTGGAAGCCTTTCCCGATCATCCCGTCATCGTGCGCACCCTCGACATCGGCGGCGACAAGCCGGTTGCCGGCATTGCCTTTCCGCATGAAGACAACCCGTTCCTCGGCTGGCGCGGCATCCGCATGTGTCTCGACCGACCGGATGTCTTCGTGCCGCAGCTGCGCGCCCTGTTGCGCGCCGCCCGCCATGGAGACCTCAAGGTCATGCTGCCGATGGTCTCGACGCTGGGAGAACTGGCCGCCGCCGACCGTATGCTCAAAGAGGCGCGTCAGGCGCTCGCCTTCGAGGGTGTCGCCCATGGCGCGCTCGACCTCGGCATCATGATGGAAACGCCGGCGGCGGTGATGATCGCGCGCGATCTGGCGCGGCGTGCCGCTTTCTTTTCCATCGGCACCAACGATCTGACGCAATACATCATGGCCGCCGACCGCCTGAACCCGGCCGTTGCCAGCCTCAACCGGGTGGACGATCCGGCCGTGATGGCGGCCATCGCCGCCATATCGAGCGCGGGAAACGATGCTGGCATCATGGTCGGGCTCTGCGGCGAAGCCGGGGGCGATCCGACACTTGCGGAACGCTTTCTGGCCATGGGGATCACCGAGCTGTCGATGAGCCCGGCGTCCATCCTGGCCGTCAAGAAGACGATTGCCGATCTTTCCGCAGCAGCCGGACGGCCGGATCAGGGCAGATGCTGAAGGAACAGCTGGAACATGGCGGTGAGTTCGCGGCGGGCATCCGCGCCGGCAATCAGGGCATTCAGCCGGTCGCCGCGGGCGCGCAGGGCGTGAACGGCGATCGCCAGCATCTGCGGCGCATCGTCCTCGTCCTCGATGCCGGGCTTGCCGGCAAGGCCGCAAGCCAGCACCAGCGGCGCCATCACCGCCGCCGTCAGCTGGCGCAGATGCGTCGGTCCCATGTCCTCGATGGGCTTCAGGGGCCGGCTTTCCATGAGGCGAAGAAGCAGAACGGCCAGCGCCTCGGCCGACTGATCCGCGGCGCAGAGGCGGGCGACAGCCGCGCCCTCCGCTTCCCAGGTCCCGACCAGCGCGGCCTCCTCGATGGTCACCGCGGGGGCGGCGCCCTCGGACAGGAGCGCCTTGGCGCCATGATAGAAATCGCGGCGGAAAGCCCGTTCCGCCTCAGCCGTCAGAGCCTTCGGGAAATAGATCGCAAGGCCTTTCATGTTGACGGCCCCGGCGCGGGCCGGGTGGTCGGCAGGAGCCAGTTCGCGGGCGACATCGCCGGCCAGTCGCCAGGCTTCGTCGAGCGCGCCGGCCGCTTCTTCCAGCGCCCGCCGCGCCAGTTGCTGGCCCGATCCGCCCGGCATCGCGTCGACCAGAGACATGCCCCGCTTCTGGCGGGCGAAGTGGCGCAGTTGACGCAGCCCGTCCTTGACGTTTGCAATCATCTCTTCGGGCAGATGCCGGGTCATCGCGTCCTCGCCTTGTCACGCGAGGAAAGGCTAGCATGGCGGGCGGGCGAGGCGAAGAGAGGCGAGGAAGGACTGCTTTGATGGCCGGACGTCCCAGACGTGACAAGGGTGATGGCGAGCCGGGTCCGGAGGACCGGCAGGACCGGCTGCGCCTTCGCGCCGCCTGGATGTATTTCGTCGAGCAGATGACGCAGAGCGAGATCGCCGAACGGCTGGGCATCGGCCGGGTGACGGTGGTCAGGATGCTGGCCGATGCGCGCGCGCGCGGCGAGGTCAAGGTCGTCGTGGAAGGCACCCTGACCGAACTTGTGAAGCTGGAACGCCGACTGGAGCAGGCCTTCGGGCTTTCCCAGGCCATCGTCGCCCCGCTTTCCGCGCCCGATGCCGATCCGATCCCGGCGATCAGTGCATCCACGGGTCAGCTTCTTTCCGATACGGTTCGTGCCGGCATGTCGATCGGCGTCGGCTGGGGCCAGACGCTTTACGCCACATTGCCCTTTATCGCTGCAAGGCCGCTGGACGAAGTGACGGTGATCTCGCTGCTCGGCGGCGTCGGCACGGCCCGCCGCCACAATCCGGCGGAGTTCGCCTGGCGCTTCTCCCAGCTCTTCAACGGGGACGCCTATCTCATTCCCGCGCCGGCGGTCGTCGACAGCCGGAAGACGCGCGACACCCTGATCGAATGCTGCGGCATCGGCGATGCCCTGAAGCGCGCCGACAGTCTGGATGCGGTGCTGGTTTCGGTCGGCGACATCGCCTCGGCCACCACCTTCACGCGCGGCGGCTATTTGACCGATGACGACCGCCGGCGCTTCGAGGCCAAGGGCGCGGTCGGCGATCTCCTGTTTCATTTCTTCCGCGAGGACGGCACGCTGATCGACGATCCCGTCAACGAGCAGATCATGTCGGTGGAGATCGAGCGTCTGCGCAAGGCGCCAATGCGCATCCTGGCCTCGGGCGGGGCGCAGAAGGTCGCGGCGATGCGTGGCGTGATCGCTCTCTTGCGGCCGACGGTGATCGTCACCGACGAAATGACCGCCAGGGGCCTTCTGTCCCGCAA
>JAGRKQ010000079.1:11604-13507 GCA_020442235.1 Hyphomicrobiaceae bacterium
CGTCAGCGTATCGAGATAGTCCATGGCATTGAAAGGCGGTTCCTTCAGGCGGCACCGGACCTTGCGCACCACGGAGCAGAACAGGCCCGGAGCCAGAGAAAGATGATTGCACAAGAAAGCGTCCGGATGCTGTGCCTCAATCCCGTAAGGTGCAAGCACCTCTGAAGGGAAATCCTTCAAATTCTGGGTGATAATCACATCACACCGTCCGACAATGGCTGCTGCCAGCACATGTCGGTCGTCCGGGTCAGGCAAATTCAGTGCAGGAATGAGCGGCTCATATCCCGTAACAAGACTGTCCCTGACCGCGCAATCCATCAGGTCGCGTGTTCGTTCAAGGTTTTCCCGAAGCCTGTGCGGCTGATTTTTCAGCAGATTTTCGATCCATTCACGATGGATGTCTGCTGTCCATTTGGCCTTGAAAAGATCTGTAACGGCGAGCTGCATCAAGAGATCGCGCATCGGTGCCGGATAAAGAATATTGGCATCAAGCAGCGCGGTATAATGGCTCACGGCTTGCCGTATCCCATATCCTGTTCCTGAGCTTCGGCGGCCAGCAGGTCGAGAACAGCTTCGCGTTTCCGATCAATGTCAGCCTTGTAGGCCATGACATCCTCCATGCGGATGCGACGGTGCTTGCCAACCTTATGGTGCGGTATGCGGCCTTCATCCAGCAGTTTGATCAGGAACGGGCGCGACACGTTGAGAACATCCGCCGCCTGAACCGTGGTCAGTTCCGCATTCTCGGGAATGATGGTTACGCCCCGCCCGGTAGCCATGGCCTCGAGAATATCCATGAGAAGAGCAACCGCTCCTGTGGGCAACTCGATCGGTTCAGCTTGATCCGCATCGGTGACGCGAAGCTTGAGTGGGGCCTTCGCACGCACATATCGCGACAAGGCCTGCCCTGAAACGCGGGCGATAGCGGCATCCTTGGGGTCCGGCGGGAGCTGACGATGTGGGGTCATGTTCATGGGTAACATCCTCTTGCAGTGACATTATGTGCAATAAGTGAAATAAATGCAAAAGGCGATTTACGTGCGACCCGCGTCGCATTGACACGCGGTGTGTGTGGAATCGACCGTTGATGCGAATGTATCGGCTGTGGCAGTTGACGCGGCTTGCCGGGTGCGAAACCGTAACACCGGGAACCAGGACAACCCGCGCGCAGAAGAACGCGCGAGGAAACGAGGGATCAGATCATGCGCATCGGAGCGCCAAAGGAAATCGAACCGGGCGAGGCCCGGGTCGCCATGACGCCGGCCAGCGCCGGCCAGCTGCAAAAGCTCGGCTATGACTGCATCGTGGAAACCGGAGCGGGCCTTTCCGCCGGCATCACCGACGCCATGTATGCCGCGGCCGGCGTCGAGATCGCGCCCGATGCGGCAAGCCTTTGGGAAAGGGCCGACATCGTCGCCAAGGTGCGTCCGCCGATGCCCGTGGAAATGGAGCGTCTGCGCGACGGCCAGCTTCTGATTTCCTTCTTCTATCCGGCGCAGAACGGCGCGCTCATGGAGCAGGCCAAGGACAAGGGCGCCAACGTCATCGCCATGGACATGGTGCCGCGCATTTCGCGCGCCCAGAAGATGGATGCCCTCTCTTCGATGGCCAACATCGCCGGCTATCGCGCTGTCATCGAGGCGGGCAACAATTTCGGTCGGTTCTTCACCGGACAGGTCACGGCGGCCGGCAAGGTTCCGCCGGCCCATGTGCTGATCGTCGGCGCCGGCGTTGCCGGTCTTGCCGCCATCGGCACGGCGACCTCGCTCGGGGCCGTCGTGCATGCCTTCGATGTGCGCCCGGAAGTTGCCGAACAGATCGAATCCATGGGGGCGAGCTTCGTCTTCCTCGAGTTCGAGGAAGCTCAGGACGGGGCTGCGACCGGCGGCTATGCCGCGCCTTC
>JAGRKQ010000079.1:13730-14818 GCA_020442235.1 Hyphomicrobiaceae bacterium
TCAAGGACGAGAAGATCGTCAGCGACAACGGCGTCACCATCGTCGGCTACACCGACTTCCCGAGCCGCATGGCCAACCAGTCCTCGACGCTCTACGCGACCAACATCCGCCACATGATGACGGATCTGACGCCGGAGAAGGACGGCATCGTCAACCACGACATGGGAGACGACGTCATCCGCGGTGCGACCGTCACCTATGAAGGGGCGATCACCTTCCCGCCGCCGCCGCCGAAAGTGCAGGCCATCGCGGCGCAGAAGCCGAAGGAAAAGCCCAAGGAGCTGACACCGGAGGAAAAGCGCGCCGCAGAGGCGGCCGCCTTCAAGGCGCAGACGAAGCAGCAGGTTCTGATGCTCGGCATCGGCGGGGCGCTGACGCTTCTCGTCGGCACCATCGCCCCGGCGAGCTTCATGCAGCATTTCATCGTCTTCGTGCTCGCCGTCTTTGTCGGCTTCCAGGTGATCTGGAACGTCTCGCATTCTCTGCACACGCCGCTGATGGCCGTCACCAACGCCATTTCGTCGATCATCATCCTTGGCGCCCTGATGCAGATCGGCTCGGGCTCCTGGCTGGTCATTCTGCTCGCCGGGCTGTCGGTCTTCATGGCCGGCATCAACATCTTCGGCGGGTTCCTCGTCACGCGGCGCATGCTCGCCATGTTCCAGAAGTCGTAAGGAGACGGGGCCATGGATTTCGGATTCACCACCGCCGCCTACGTCGTTGCGGCCATTCTCTTCATCCTCAGCCTCGGCGGCCTTTCCGGGCAGGAGAGCGCAAAACGCGCTGTCTGGTATGGCATCGTCGGCATGGCGCTGGCCGTCCTGGCAACGCTGGCCGGTCCCGGCTCGGGCCTGTGGCTTCTGTCGCTGGTGCTCATCATTGCCGGCGGCGTCATCGGCTATTTCGTCGCCCAGCGCGTGCAGATGACCGAAATGCCGCAGCTTGTCGCGGCGATGCACTCGCTCGTCGGCCTTGCGGCCGTCTTCGTCGGTTTCAACGCCGACATCGAGGCGGCGCGCGTTGCGGCGATGGACGAGACGGCGCGCGAGGCGCTCACCGGCTTTGCCGCGGTTCTGGCGCACAAGAGC
>JAGRKQ010000079.1:14875-15099 GCA_020442235.1 Hyphomicrobiaceae bacterium
GGCTCGGTCATCGCCTTTGGCAAGCTGGCCGGGCGCGTCACCTCCAAGGCGGAAAAACTGCCCGGCGGGCATATGCTCAATGCCGGCGCGGTGGCCCTGTCGCTGGTGCTTCTGATCGCCTATGTCAGCGGTGCCGGCATCTGGACGCTGATCCTGATGACGCTTCTCGCCTTCTTCATCGGCTACCACCTGATCATGGGCATCGGCGGCGCCGACATGCCGGT
>JAGRKQ010000080.1:0-7112 GCA_020442235.1 Hyphomicrobiaceae bacterium
GACCGCACCCGCCAGCCCGACCATGCCCATGTCGAGTTCTGCCGCGGCGTGAAGAACCCGATCGGCCTCAAATGCGGCCCGTCGATTTCGCCCGACGGCCTTCTGGAACTGATCGACATCCTGAACCCGGCCAACACCGCCGGCCGGCTGACGCTGATCTGCCGTTTCGGCGCTGACAAGGTCGGCGATCACCTGCCGCAGCTCATCCGCGCCGTCGAGCGCGAGGGCCGCAAGGTCGTGTGGTCCTGCGATCCGATGCACGGCAACACCATCTCGGCAGGCGGCTACAAGACGCGGCCGTTCGAGCGGGTTCTCAAGGAGGTGGAAGCCTTCTTCGACGTGCACCGCGCCGAAGGCTCCTATCCGGGCGGCATCCATGTCGAGATGACCGGCAAGAACGTCACCGAATGCACCGGCGGCGCCAAGGCGATCTCCGCCGACGATCTCTCTGACCGCTACCACACGCATTGCGACCCGCGTCTCAATGCCGATCAGGCGATCGAACTGGCCTTCCTGGTGGCGGAAAACATCAAGAAGGAACGCACGTCGTCCAACGTCGTTCCGCTGGCTTCCGGCGCCTGAGGCGCATGCGCGCGCGCAGTCTCCTTGCGGTGCTTGCTCTTGTCCTGCTCGGCGCAACGCTCGCCGGGCAGGCACAAGCCGGTGCTGCCCTGGAGGCCGCCCGCGCGCTTTTTGAGGACCGCCAGCTTCCCGGCGCCATCGACGCCGCCGCGCGCGCCATCGCGGCCGAGCCGCGCAATCCCGAGGCTCATGTGCTGGCCGGACTGGTTGCTGAGATCATCGGCGATTTGGAAGCGGCAGAAGCAGCCTATAGCCGTGCCTTGGAGCTCGACGCCGACAATGAAGCGGCACGGCGCGGTCTCTTCCGCATTGATGGTGATGGCAGCGCCGAGGAGGCCGGCTTCGAGATCCTTCAAGGCGCGACCGGGTTTTCCGCCCGCAACAGCCATCGCACCGGCCTGCTGATTCCGCTCGACACCGACAGCGCCGACGATCCCCAGCTTCTCGGCTTCACCCCGCTCGGGACCAATCCGGCGGTGGGCATCCTGCGCTGGTATTCCGGCAGCCCCGGCACGTCCTATCTGACGCCCATCGTGCGGGCGCGTCTTGTCGATCTGACGCTCGGCACCTGGTCGGAGAGCGTCATCGACGAGGCGCTGGACGAACGCGCCGAATGGACCTTCCGCGGTGACCGTGCGGCGGTGGTCTCAGAACCGGGCGGCGAGGTGGTTGCCATCCGCCTTCCCGGACGCGCGGTCGGGCCGCGCGACGTCGGCAGCGGCAACTGACGGTTCTGACCCTTATACTGTTCCAGATTGCCGAACGATCTTTCGGCGGGCGGGCGTCTAGGCAGACGCGCGCCCCGGCGCCATCTTGCACGCATGATGAGCCAGAAACCCAACACCCTCTTCCTGTCGCATGGTGCGCCCGATCTCGGCCTGCACGAGAGCCCGGCGCGCGCCTTCCTCCAGACCCTTGGCAAAACGCTGGGCAGGCCGCCGCTGATCGTCGTCGCCTCGGCGCATTTCGAGGCGCCGGACATCGCCGTCGTCGCCGATCCCGCTCCCCGCACCCTTTATGATTTCGGCGGGTTTGACCGCCGGCTCCATGAAATGACCTATCCCGCGCCGGGGGCGCCCGAGGCGGCCGAAGCCGTTGCCGTGGCGCTTCAGGAGGAAGGCCTCACTGCGCGCGGTCTTGCCCGAAGGGGCTATGACCATGGCGTCTGGGTGCCACTGCAACTCATCTATCCCGAGGCCGACATTCCCGTCCTGATGGTCTCCGTCGATCCGCGGCGCGGCGCCGCGCATCACATTGCGGCGGGCCGGGCGATCCGAAAGGCCGTCGGTCCCGAGGCCCTCGTCATCGGCTCGGGGTCGATGACGCATGACCTGGCTTCGGTCTTCACCCGCGAGGGGCTTGCACCGCGCCTGAAACCGGCGCCGGCCTGGGTCACCGATTTTTCCGACTGGGTGACGCAGCATGTGGAAGCCGGAGACGTCGCGACGCTCAGCCGCTGGGAGGAGGCGCCGCATGCGCGCGACAATCACCCGACGCCGGAGCATTTCCTGCCGTTCTTCACCGCGCTCGGTGCGGCCGGCGAGCGGGCCGGCACCCGCATCCACACCTCGCCGCAATATGGGGCGCTGATGATGGATGTCGTTGCCTGGGAACAGGACACTGAAGCGCTTGCGGCCTGAGCGGCGTTGCGGAGGCGAGGAGCAGGCGCTAACTGAGGGTGTGAAGCACGAACGCCCGTTCGCTGCGAACCTTCGGACAGGCCTTGATGAGCGACCGCCTCCGCATAGCCATTGCCCAGATCAACCCCACCGTCGGGGCGATTGCCGGCAATCTTGAAAAGCTGCGTCAGGCGCGCGCCGAGGCTGCCCGCATGGGGGCCGATCTCGTCGCCTTTTCCGAGCTGTTCCTTGCCGGCTACCCGCCCGAGGATCTCGTCCTTCGCGGGTCCTTCATCACTGCCTGCCGGGATGCGCTCGATGCGGTTGTGGCCGACACCGCCGATGGCGGGCCTGCGGTCGCTGTCGGGTTGCCGATCGCCGAAGACGGCAAGCTCTACAACAGCTATGCGATCGCCGATGGCGGGGCGCTGGTCGGCATCCGCCACAAGGTCGAACTGCCCAATTACGGCGTCTTCGATGAAAAGCGCGTGTTCGATTCCGGCCCGCTGCCGGGCCCGGTCGGCTTTCGCGGCTTCCGGCTCGGTCTGCCGATCTGCGAGGATCTGTGGTTCCCGGAAGTGGCCGAGTGCCTGTCGGAAACCGGCGCGGAGCTCCTGATCTCGCCGAACGGCTCGCCCTACTGGCGCGGCAAGCAGGACGAGCGCCTGGCGGTGATGGTGGCGCGGGTCGTCGAAACCGGACTGCCGCTCGTCTACATCAACCAGATTTCCGGGCAGGACGAACTCGTCTTCGACGGCGGCTCCTTCGGCCTCAATGGCGACAAGACGCTCTCTTTCCAGATGCCGCAGATGGAAGAATCGATCGGCCTTGCCGTGTTCGAGCGCGGCGCGGGCGGCGTTGCCTGCATTGAGGGCCCGAAGGCCGTTTTGCCCGACACCGACGAGGCCGACTGGCGCGCCGTGGTCGTGGGCCTGCGCGATTACGTCGAAAAGAACCGCTTTCCCGGCGTCGTGCTCGGCCTTTCCGGCGGCATCGATTCGGCGATCGTCGCAGCAATTGCCGTCGATGCGCTTGGCCCGGACCGGGTGCACGCGGTGATGATGCCCTATCGCTATACGGCGAGCGATAGCCTGGAGGACGCGGCAGCCTGCGCCGATCTTCTCGGCATCCGCTACGACACGCTGCCCATCGCCGGGCCGGTGGAAGGACTGGAAGCCACCCTCAGCCCGATCTTCGACGGTCTTGCCCGCGATGTGACGGAGGAAAATCTTCAGTCGCGCGTGCGCGGCACCATCCTGATGGCGATTTCCAACAAGCTCGGCTCCATGCTGGTGACGACGGGCAACAAGTCGGAAATGAGCGTCGGTTACGCGACGCTCTATGGCGACATGAACGGCGGCTTCAACCCGATCAAGGACCTTTACAAGACCGAGGTCTACCGGCTTGCCGCCTGGCGCAACACCAACCGCCCGGCCGGCGTCCTGGGCCCCTCGGGAACGCTGATCCCGGAGCGCATCCTGACCAAGGCGCCGACGGCGGAACTGCGCGAAAACCAGACCGATCAGGATTCCCTGCCGCCCTATGACATTCTCGATGCGACCCTGAAGGGGCTGGTCGAGGAGGAGCGCTCGCTCGCCGACATTGTTGCCTCCGGCATTGATGAGGCGGTCGTGCGCCGCATCCAGCATCTTCTTTACATCGCCGAATACAAGCGCCGTCAGTCGGCGCCGGGGGTGAAGATCACGCGCCGGAATTTCGGCCGCGACCGGCGCTATCCGATCACCAACGGCTATCGGGACCGCTAGGACCATGGCCGTGACCGTGCGCTTTGCGCCGTCTCCGACCGGGCGGCTTCACATCGGCAACGCCCGCACCGCGCTCTATAACGCGCTCTACGCGCTGAAGACCGGTGGGGACTTCATCCTGCGCCTCGACGACACCGACACGGAGCGCTCCACGCAGGACTTCGCCGACGGCATCGTGGAAGATGTTGCCTGGCTCGGGATCGTGCCTGCGCGCACGCAGACCCAGACGGCCCGCAAGGCGCGGCACGATGCGGTTGCCGATGCGCTGCGGGCCTCGGGCCGGCTCTATGCCTGCTACGAGACACCCGAAGAGCTGGAATACAGGCGCCGGCGTCTTCTGGCGCGTGGCCTGCCGCCGATCTACGACCGCACGGGGCTGTCGCTGACATCCGATGAGCGGACCGCCCTGGAAGCGGAAGGGCGCCGTCCGCACTGGCGGTTCCGGCTGGAAGGGCGCGTCGTGGAATGGGACGACCTGGCGCGCGGGGCGCAGAAGGCCGATACCGCCTCCATGTCCGATCCCGTCCTGATCCGCGAGGACGGGCGTTATCTCTACACGCTGACCTCGGTGGTCGACGACATCGACTTCGCCGTGACCCACATCATCCGCGGCGAGGACCACATCTCCAACACCGGCGTCCAGATCGAACTCTTCGAGGCGCTGGGGGCGACGGCGCCGGCCTTCGGGCATCACAATCTTCTGACGACGGCGGATGGGGAGGGGCTTTCCAAACGCTCCGGCGCGCTGTCGCTGCAAAGCCTGCGTGCCGACGGGCTGGAGCCGATGGCGGTCGCAAGCCTGGCCGTATTGACCGGCACGGCGCATGCCGTGGCGGCGCGCGCCGATCTTGATGCGCTTGCCGGCGATTTCGATCTTGCCGCCGTATCGCGCGGCGCGGCGCGGTTCGATCCGGCCGACCTTCCCGCGCTCAATGCCCAGCTTCTTCACGCCATGACGCCCGAGGACGCCGCACCGCGGCTGAAGGCGCTGGGGCTCGATCCCGATCCGGTGCTGTTCGAGGCCGTGCGGGCCAATCTGGTGCGGCTCGGCGATGCCCGGCTCTGGTGGCAGGTGGTGAAGGGCGAGATCGCCGTTCCCGTCATGCCCGAGGATGCCGCGTTCCTGCGCCTTGCCGCCGAACGCCTTCCGGGTCGCATCGATCAGGCGAGCTGGGGGCTTTGGACGAAAGCGCTGAAGGCTGAGACGGGCCGCAAGGGCAGGGCGCTGTTCCACCCTTTGCGTCTGGCCTTGACCGGAGAGGAAAGCGGCCCGGAACTGGCCGCCCTCTTGCCGCTGATCGGTCCGGACAAGGTCCGTGCGCGGCTTCTGGCCGCTGCCGCCGCGTGATTACTGGACGTAGCTGCGTGATTACTGGACGTAGCTGAAAGTCGGGCCGACGACGCGCACCGAGCGCCCGCCGCTGGTCGTCACGTCCGGGGTCTCATGAAGATCGAGACCGCCAAGAAGGCTTTCCACCGTATCCGGATCGAGGCTCGGCTCGACCCGGCTGATGGGCGCCGGGACCGTGCGGCGCAGGCTCGTTCCCGCGATGAGAGCCGTGCCGGCGCCATCCGCGCGGGGCGCTTCGCCGAGCACCGGGCGCGGTGCCTGACAGGCGCAGGCGGCGACGAACTCATTGCGGAAGCGGAAGGCGTTGGGCAGGGCCGTATAGGGCGCATCGCCATTCGCCGAGATCATCTCTTCCGGCTCGCCGCCCGGATTGGGGTAGACATAGAGCGAGACATCCGTGCCCGGACACATGGAGGAACAGGCCTCCTGGTCGGTCGAGAAGCGCTCGCGCGTTGTGGCGAAGCTGATCGGCCAGTAATAGCCGTCGCAACTGCGCACGCACATGGTGCGGAAGGTGCCGCCACGCACGCTGAAGCGCGGCTCGCGCGGTTCGCGGCGTTCCCGCCGTTCCTCTTCCGGCTGCGGCAGGACGCGCCCGCGCTCGTCATAGCGCGGGGCGACGACGCGTCCACGCTCGCCCGCAGAGCCGCGTTCGCCGAAGATGAAGGACAGGATGTTGCCCTGACGCCGTTCGGCGCGCTCCTCGCGCGGAGCGGCCTCGCCGCAGCGATTGGCGGCCAGCGCGCGCTCGATCCGGCGGCGACGGTTGCTGGAACCGCCACCCGCATGCCGGTCGCGCTGGGCGATCAGCTGCGACAGGTTGTTCTGCATGCGCTGGATGGTGGACAGAAGCTGTCCGCAGGATCCCGTGCGGGCGCGTTCGCAGCCGCCACGCCGCGCCGAGCGCTGGGCGGAGGCGAGTTCGGAACGCTGGCGCTGAACGGCCTGGTCGTAGCGGCGATAGGTGGCGTTGCCGCCGCCCGATACGCTGGCGAGCTGGGCGCGCAGATCGTTGCAGACGGCGGATTGGGCGTGAGCGTCACCGGCGGCCCCGAAAGACAGGACCAGCACAAGATTGAAGAGCGCTGCCAGCGCTGCACGCCCGCTATACATGTTGTTCTCCGCCCCGGCCGATACGCGCCGGGCATCCCCACTCCCATGAGGTAAACAGCCAATGACCCCGATCGGTCAAATGCCGAGGGTGTTTAGAGTGAACACCCGGTTATCGGCGAAAACGCGGCAGGCGTGCCGAAAAGGCAGGATTGGAGCGGCTCCGCGGGCCTTAATGCAGGGTTGGTGCGGCCGAAACCGGCTCGGCCTCGCTGAGGACGATCAGTTCGGGAAGGTGCGGGCCGATCTCTTCAAGCAAGAGATTGGCGAGAAAGGCGGTCGTATCCGTGCAAGCCATCGAACGTCTCCTGTTTTCAGGCCCCTTTGCCGGAGCACTTTTGATCCTTGAAGGGTGCGCGAGGCCGATTAACGAAGCGGTGACGTGCGTCACGAAATTGAGAAGACTTGACGAGTTTGCGCATTCTGGGCCACTGATCGGGCCTTGTCGGGGAAACAATGGGGCAGGGCCTTGCGGAACGGCCTTATTTGCATCTGGAAGATTTGCCGCTAGCGCACATGTGCTGGCGACGCCCCGTCCTGTCTTATCCTTGACGCGACTTCCGGCCCGCCAGCCAAGGCGAGGAGATGACTTGTGCCGGATCTGATGCTCACCAATACGCTGACGCGGACCAAGGAGCGGTTTCAGCCGCTCGATGCGAAGAATGTGCGCATGTATGTCTGCGG
>JAGRKQ010000080.1:7129-7701 GCA_020442235.1 Hyphomicrobiaceae bacterium
CCATATCGGCAATGCGCGGCCGGTCGTCGTCTTCGACGTGCTCGCCCGGCTTCTGCGCCATCTCTATGGCGAGGCGCATGTGACCTATGTGCGCAACATCACCGACGTTGACGACAAGATCAATGCACGGGCGCTGCGCGATCATCCGGGGCTGCCTCTCAATGAAGCCATCGCGCGGGTCACGCAGAAGACCGCCGATCAGTTCCACCGCGATGTCGCGGCCCTTGGTGCCAGGGCGCCCGATGTGGAGCCGCGCGCCACCGGCCACATTGACGGCATGGTGTCGATGGCGCAGGCACTGATCGACAAGGGCCACGCCTATGTGGCCGAAGGCGCCGAGGGCTTCGAGGTGCTCTTCGACACCGGTTCCATGCCCGCCTATGGCAAGCTGTCGGGCCGCAGGCTGGAAGATCAGCAGGCCGGCGCCCGCATCGCCGTCGAAGCGCACAAGAAGACCCCGTCCGATTTCGTCCTGTGGAAACAGTCCGCCGACACCGAACCCGGCTGGCCGGCCGCCTTCACCCAGGATGGGGTTGCGGTGGCGATCTATGGCCGTCCCGGCTGGCACATCG
>JAGRKQ010000081.1 GCA_020442235.1 Hyphomicrobiaceae bacterium
GAATTCGCGGCCAAGATGGTCGACGCCGGTGAATCCAAGATCTTCATGTCCACCAAGGACACGCTGATCCGCGCTTACATGGCCGGTGCCATTCTCGCTCTTGCCGCCGCTTTCGCCGTGACGATTGCCGTCAACACCGGCAACTTCCTGATCGGCGCGCTCCTCTTCCCGGTCGGCTTCTGCATGCTCTACCTGATGGGCTTCGACCTTCTGACAGGTGTTTTCACGCTTGCACCTCTTGCCGTCATCGCCAAGCGCCCCGGCTGCACTTGGAAGGGCGTTCTGCGCAACTGGGGCCTGGTTTTCGTTGGCAACTTTGCCGGTGCGATGACCACCGCCGTTTTCATGGCGATCATCTTCACCATGGGCTTCACCACCGAGCCCAATGCGGTCGGCCAGAAGATCGGCACCATCGGCGAAGCCCGCACGCTCGGCTATGCTGCGGCCGGCTTCGGCGGCATGCTGACCCTCTTCGTCCGCGCCGTGATGTGCAACTGGATGGTCTCGACCGGTGTTGTCGCCGCCATGATGTCGAACTCGGTCTCGGGCAAGATCATGGCGATGTGGATGCCGATCCTGGTCTTTTTCTACCTCGGTTTCGAGCACTCCATCGTCAACATGTTCCTGTTCCCGTCGGGCATCATGCTGGGTGGCAACTTCACTTGGTTTGACTATTTCGCTTACAACGAGATCCCGACCGTTCTTGGCAATCTCGTCGGCGGCCTGACCTTTGTCGGCGGCATGCTTTACATGACGCACTTCAAGGAATCGCCGAAGCGCAACGCTTCTATCGACCGCAACAGCGACGTTACCGCGATTGCCGCCGAGTAAGAGCAACGGCGAGGGCCTTGCGATCATTGCAGGGCCCTCGTGCCTTTCAGGACCTTGCAATGAACCGTCATGTCCCCGCTTCCGACAGGTTGAGCGTATCGATCGGCCAGTTCTCTTCGGCGGGGGTCAAGGCCAGCAATCAGGATTTCCACGGCGCGCTTCTGCCCAGAGGAGAGGGGTTGACCTTCAAGGGCATCACCCTCGCGATCGCCGATGGCATCAGCACCAGCAGCGTGAGTGGCGAAGCCGCCGAAACCGCTGTGAAAAGCTTTCTGACGGATTATTATGCCACGCCCGATGCCTGGAGCGTGCGCAGGTCGGCAACGAATGTGATTGCCGCCACGAATACCTGGCTGCACAGCCGCAATCTTTCCCTTGGCGACATGAACAAGGGGCGGGTTTGCACCTTCTCGGCGCTGATCCTGAAGGCGCGCGAGGCGCATGTCCTGCATGTTGGCGACAGCCGGATCCAGCGTTTCCAGAACGGGGTTCTGGAGGCGTTGACCGAGGATCACCGTCTCATTTTGTCCCCGGAGGAGAACTATCTGGGACGCGCGCTAGGTGCGGAACGGCGTGTCGACATTGATTACAAGAATGTGTCCCTCGAGCGCGGCGATATCTTTCTTCTGACCACGGACGGCGTCCATGAACATGTCGACGCAGCAACGATTAGAAAAGCTCTTGCCTCCGGCGATCTGGATGCTGCCGCCCGCAACATCGCCGGCGAAGCGCTGGAACGCGGCAGCACAGACAACCTGACCATCCAGATTGTCCGCATCGAAAGCCTGCCAGAGAACGGAGATGCGCTTGCGCTCGACAGGGCCGAGTTACCGATCCCGTCCTTGCCCAAAGCGGGCGACATACTGGACGGATACCGCATCGTTCGCCCGGTCCAGACGACGGCGCGCAGCCATGTGTTTCTTGCAACCGCTTCTGACGGGCGCAAGGTCGCCTTGAAAATCCCCGCCAGCGAAACCGCCGCGGATGAGAGCTATCTGAAACGCTTCGTCCTGGAGGAATGGATCGCTGGGCGCGTGTCGTCTCCGCATGTGCTTGCGGCTGAACCGGCGGATCGGTCCCGCAGCGCCCTTTATGTCGTTACCGAATGGGTGGAGGGGGTCACTCTGCGCCAATGGATGACCGATCATCCGCGAGCGACCCTCAACGAGGTGCGCAAGATCGTCGCGCAGGTCATCGAGGGGCTGCGTGCCCTGCACCGACGCGACATGATTCATCAGGATCTGCGCCCTGAAAACGTGATGATCGACGACGACGGGACCATCAAGATCATCGATCTTGGTTCTGCGAGCGTGGCTGGCGTCGAAGAGGCCGCGCCCGGGATGCTGGGTGCAATGCCGGGGACCTTCCAGTATACGGCGCCGGAATATCTTTCGGGCGATCATGTCAGCTGGCGTTCCGATCAATATGCACTCGGCGTCATGGCCTATGAGATGCTGACAGGCCGGATCCCCTATGGCGCGCAGGTCGCCCGCATCCGCTCGCGCTCCGATCAGCGCAAGCTTGTTTATGAGCCGGCGCGGGACGACGACAGCGGCGTTCCGGATTGGATGGATGCCGCCCTCCGGCGCGCCGTGAACCCGGATCCTGTGATGCGTTACGATGCCCTGTCGGAATTTCTGATGGATCTGCAACGGCCCGGCCCGACCTGGTCATCGACGCGGCACGTCCCTTTGGCGCAGCGCAGCCCGGTCCGTTTCTGGCAGTCCGTTTCCGGCATTCTCGCCCTGATCTGCCTGGTTCTGGCCATGCAGCTGGTCAAGTGATCCCATCCCCCTGAGCGAAGGAGCTGCAAGATGAGCACGGAACTGACCAAGGACGATGTGGCGGCACTGATTCTGTTGGCGAAGAAATCCAAGGGATTGAGCTGGGAAGCCATCGCGCAATCCATCGGAATGTCCCCGGTTTGGACGCATTCGGCCGCTGTGGGAATGAATGCCATGCCGGCGGATAAGGCAACTGCGCTTGTCGCTCTGCTGGGTCTGCCGTCTGGCGCCGCCGAGGTTCTACAGGAATGCCCGACCAAGGTGTGGAGCCAGACCGTTCCGACGGACCCCTGCATTTATCGCCTTTATGAGGTCGTCGGTGTTTACGGCCTGACGATCAAGGCCCTCATTCACGAGGAATTCGGAGACGGCATCATGTCGGCCATCGATTTTGACATGTATGTCACGCGGGTGCCGCACGAGAAGGGCGACCGGGTGAAAATCGAAATGTCCGGGAAATACCTCGCCTATAACGCCTGGTAGGACGCCGCAAAAAAACTGAAGCGCCCCTGCGCCAGCGTTCGGCCGGCGCAGGGGCGCTTCAGGAACTCAGACGATGTCGTAGCGGTCGGC
>JAGRKQ010000082.1 GCA_020442235.1 Hyphomicrobiaceae bacterium
CACGGCGCTGATGGCGCTGGCGGGACTTTTGCCATTGGATCGGGGGTGCATCGAGGTCTGCGGCGTTGCCCTGGACGAAGCGAGCGCCGATGCCTGGCGCGCACGCCTCGCCTTCGTGCCCCAGAAAGCGCATTTTGCCGATTGCACGCTGGGCAACTGGCTCGATCCGAAAGGGTCCGGCACAGATCCGCGCGAAGCTCTGGCGCTGGCCGATGCCGCGCAGATCGTCGAGCGCCTGCCGGGCGGCCTTTCTGCAACGCTCGGCGAACGCGGCGGCGGGGTTTCGGGCGGGGAAGCCCGCCGGCTGATGCTGGCGCGGGCGGTCCTCAGCGGCGGCGATCTCATTCTGGCCGACGAGCCGACCGCCGATCTCGATCCCGAGACCGCCGCGCGGATCATCGCCGCGCTGGAGCGCCTGAGGAAAAGCGGGCGCGCGATCATCGTCGCAACCCACGACCCCGACCTTGCCGGCGCCATGATGCGGTGCATCGCCATGCCACCGATGACAGACAACGGAGCGCGCGCATGAGGGCGATGGCGCGCATCATCCGGCTGCTTCTCGGCGCGGCGCCCTGGGCCATGGCGCGCGGAGCAGCGCTCAGCGTCGTCGTGCTCCTGATGGGGGCCACGCTTCTTGGCCTGTCGGGCTGGTTCATCACCGCCACGGGCCTTGCCGGCCTTGCCGGGATCGGCATTGCCTTCGATGTCTTCCGCCCCTCGGCCGGCGTGCGCCTTCTGGCGCTGGGGCGCACCGGCGCGCGCTATGGCGAGCGGCTTTTGACCCATGACGCCCTGCTGCGGGCGCTGGCCGCGCTGCGGGTCACGCTGCTGCGCCAGGAGGCCCGGCGCGGCTTTCGCGATCTGGCGCGGCTGCGCGGTGAAGCCGTGCTGACGCGGATCGTCTCCGATGTCGACGCCCTCGACGGGCTGGTGCTGAGGCTGCTTCTGCCGGTGGCGGCGGGGCTTCTTGCCCATCTTGCCGTCTTCATCGCCCTTGGCCTTCTGACGGACTGGCGGGTGGCCATTATCGTCGCGCTCGCCTATCTGCCCGCCGCCGCGCTCATCCTCGTCCTTCTCGCCAAGGCCGGACTGGTGCCCTCCACGGCGATGGAAACAGAAAGCCAGGTGCTGCGGCGCGGCTTCATCGACATGGTCCGCGACCGCGAGGCTCTCATCCTTTCCGGAACACTCAGCGCGCGCGAGGACCGGCTTCTCGGCCTCGATGCCGGGGCGAGAAAAGCGGCCGCCCAGCTCGATCGCACGGAACGCCGCGCCGGGGCGCTTCTGTCCGCGCTCGTGCCCGTGGCTGCGGCGCTGGCGCTGATCGCCGGGGCCTACGCGCTTCAACAGGGCACGCTCGGTCCGGCCGAGGCCGTCATCGGCCTCTTCGTCGCCCTTGCCCTGGCCGAAACCGTCCTGCCGCTGCGGCGCGGTTTTGCCGAATGGGGGCGCATGAGCGGCGCGGCGCGGCGCATCGCCCTCAGCGGAACCGCGCCGTCCCGAAGCGTCCCGGTTGCTGCCGGCGCCCTCAAACCTGTCACCAACGCCCCGGCGCTCCGCATCGAGCGGGAGGGGCTGCGGCTCGATCTTGAAAGCGGCGCGGCCCTTGCCCTCACCGGACCGTCGGGCGCCGGCAAGACGACGCTCCTGATGGAGATCGCGGGGCTGAAACCCGGCACCGGCATCGCGGTCTTCGGTCACGCGCCGCTGGACTGGCACGAAGCGGAACTGCGCGGCCATCTCGGCCTCGTGCCGCAGGCGGCAACGCTGCTTGCCGGGACCGTGCGCGACAATCTGGCGCTTTGCGGAAAGGCCGACGACGCCGCCTTCCGGCAGGTTCTTGAGGTCGTCGGGCTTGGCGAAGAACTGCACGGGCGCGCCGGTTTCGATACGCCGATCGGCGAAGGCGGAAGCGGGCTTTCGGGCGGACAGGCGCGCCGGCTCGCCATCGCCAGAGCGCTTCTGCGCCGTCCGGCGCTGCTGCTTCTCGACGAGCCGACCGAAGGGCTCGATGCGCCCTCGGCGGAAAGGCTGCTCCACGCCATCCGGGAGCATCTGCCCGAGGCCGCCATCCTTGCGACACTTCACCGCGGCGCCGGCCATGCGATTTTTGACGCCGTGCACCGGCTTGTGTGACCAAGTCACAGATAAAAACTATAATTTAAATATATGAAATATCCGACGGGGTATCCGGCCGCCGCACGCTTTGCGTGCGCCCTCTGGCGTTCGGCCCCTAGCCAAGGAGAAAACGATGGAGTTCGGGCTCGTCGAGCTGTCGCGCCTGCAATTCGCGATGACAGCCATGTATCACTTCCTCTTCGTCCCGCTGACGCTCGGCCTGTCGATCGTCGTGGCGATCATGGAGACGGTCTATGTCATGACGGGCCGTCCCGTCTGGCGGCAGATGACGAAGTTCTGGGGCACGCTGTTCGGCATCAACTTCGTGCTTGGCGTGGCAACCGGCATCACCATGGAATTCCAGTTCGGCATGAACTGGTCCTATTACAGCCATTATGTCGGCGACATCTTCGGCGCGCCGCTGGCGATCGAAGGCCTGATGGCCTTCTTCTTGGAAGCGACCTTCGTCGGCCTGTTCTTCTTCGGCTGGGACAAGCTTTCCCGGGTGCAGCATCTGGTCGTCGCCTGGCTGGTGGCCATCGGCTCCAACTTTTCCGCGCTGTGGATCCTCATCGCCAATGGCTGGATGCAGAATCCGGTCGGCGCGGCCTTCAATCCCGACACGATGCGCATGGAAATGACCTCCTTCTACGAGGTGCTTTTCAACGAGGTCGCCCAGGCCAAGTTCGTGCACACCGTCTCGGCCGGCTATGTCACCGCCTCGGTCTTCGTGCTGGGCGTTTCGGCCTGGTATCTTCTGAAGGGCCGGCACATCGAGCTGGCGCGGCGCTCGATTGCCGTTGCGGCCTCGTTCGGCCTTGCCTCGGCCGTCTCCGTCGTCGTGCTCGGCGACGAGTCGGGCTATTCGGCCACCCACACCCAGCGCATGAAGCTCGCCGCCATCGAAGGCATGTGGGAAACCCATGAGGCACCCGCCGCCTTCACCCTGTTCGGCTTTCCCGACCAGGAGGCGCGCGAGACGCATTACGCCCTCGAGATCCCGATCGTGATGGGCCTCATCGGCACCCGCTCGCTGACGCACCAGATCCCCGGCATCGACACGCTCGTCGCCACTTCGGAAGAGCGCATCCGCTCGGGCATCGTCGCCTATGACGCCCTGATGCAGATCCGTGAATTGCGCGATGAAACGCCCCAGGAGGTGCGCGACACCTTCGAGGCGCATGGCGCCGATCTCGGCTATGCCTTCCTCCTCAAGCGCTATGTCGATGACCCGCGCGAAGCGAGCGAAGAGCTGATCGTCCAGACCGCCTGGGATACGGTGCCGACCGTCTGGCCGCTGTTCTGGGCGTTCCGCCTGATGGTGGCCCTCGGCTTCGGCTTCATCGCGCTGATGGCCTATTTCTTCTGGCGTTCGTCCTTCCGCGGACAGGACTTCCCGCGCTGGGCCCTGCGCCTTGCCGTGCTGATGATCCCGGCGCCGTGGATTGCCGCCGAACTTGGCTGGTTCGTCGCCGAATTCGGGCGCCAGCCCTGGACGGTGGACGGTGTCCTGCCGACGGCCCTGTCGGTCAGCCACCTCTCCGTGCAGGACCTCCTCCTGACGCTCGCCGGCTTCGTCACCTTCTATTCGGTGCTCTTCGTCATCGAGATGGGCCTGATGGTGAAATACATCCGCA
>JAGRKQ010000083.1 GCA_020442235.1 Hyphomicrobiaceae bacterium
GCGTCGGGCTCGGAGCGGTCGTGGCTCTTGACGTCGGCAAGGGCGGCCAGCCGGTTGATGACGACGAAGGACGACAGCGCCACGCCGACGACGATGGCTTCGGTCAGGTCGCGGAACAGCGTCAGACCCAGCGTCACCAGGAAGACCACGGTTTCGGCGCGGCTGGCACGCACAAGCGCCTTGATGGCGTCGATCTCGATCATGTTCCAGGCGACGACGAGCAGCAGGCCGGCCAGCGCCGCCAGAGGAATGAGGCCGGCCAGCGGCGCGGCGATGGCCATGAAGATCAACAGCACCAGCGCGTGAATGATGCCGGAGACCGGCCCGTGGGCGCCGGCGCGCACATTGGTCGCGGTGCGGGCGATGGTGCCGGTTACCGGCAGGCCGCCGAACAGTGCCGAACCGATATTGGCGATGCCCTGGGCGATCAGTTCGGTGTTGGCGCGGTGGCGCCGTCCGGTCATGCCATCGGCGACGACGGCGGAAAGCAGGCTTTCGATGGCGCCGAGCAGGGCAAAGGCGAGGGCATCGGGCAGGACGGCCAGAATCGCCTCGGGCAGCATTGGCGGCAGGCGCGGGGCCGGCAGGAAGGATGGCAGCCGGCCGAAGCGCTCGCCGACGGTCTCGGCCCCGGGCAGGAAGGTGGCGGCGACGGTTGCCACGACGATGGCGAAGAGAAAGCCGGGAAGGCGCGGCGCGATCCGCTTCATGCCGATGATGGTGGCGATGGTCAGCGCAGCAATGAAAAGGGCTGCCGGCGTTACGGCGTCAAGATGACCGGCGACGGCGACGAGCCGTTCGCTGACCGAGCCATGGGCGCTGGCGCTGGCGGCCATGCCGAAGAGATCCGGCAGCTGGCTGACGGCGATGATGATGCCGATGGCGGCGGTGAAGCCGAGCGTCACCGGAAAGGGCACATATTTGACGAAGGTGCCAAGGCGCATCAGCCCCATGCCGGCAAGGATCAGGCCGGACAGCATGGTGGCGAGCGCCAGCCCTTCCGGGCCGTGGCGCAGAAGCGCTGCGGCCACCAGCACGATGAAGGCGCCCGCCGGCCCGCCAATCTGGTGGCGACTGCCGCCGAGGAGCGAAATCAGAAGGCCGCCGACGATGGCCGCCGTCAGTCCGCGCTCCGGCGAGGCGCCGCAGGCAATCGCGATCGCCATGGACAGCGGCAGGGCGACGATGGCGACGGTGGTTCCGGCCAGCGCGTCCTGACGCAGATGGGCAAAGCCATAACCTTCCTTCAGGACGGTGAAGAGCTTCGGGGCGAACAGCGGATTGGAATCGGTCACGAAGAGGCTCCGTTACCACGCGCGGGGAAGAGCCTCTTTCATGCGCGTGGCGCCCGGTCCTTGTAAAGGCGGGCGGGCGGAGACGTTCAGGCCGATGACCTCGATTTGCGGCGCAAAAGCCGGCCATCGAGCACGGCAAGCCCGAGCGCGATGAGCGCGAGACCGGCATAGGCGGGCGCCGGCAGGCTCTCGCCGAGAAAGACGATGCCGAGAAGGATGGCGCTCGGCGGCACCAGCAGGGTGACGAGGGAAATGTTCGTCGCACCGGCGCTGGCGAGAATGCGGAAGAAGAGAAGATAGGCGACCGCCGTGGAAAGAAGGCCGAGACCGATGACCGCCAGCGCCGGAACGAGAGCCGGCAGCGTGGTGAAATCTTCCGGACGCACCAGCATGGCCACCGGCAGCAGCAGCAGCGCCGAGACCGTCACCTGGCCGGTCGCGGTGGCAAGCGGGGTGACGCCCATGCGGGCAAAGCTGCGCCCATGCACGCCGGCAAATCCATAGGAGAGCGCCGCGCCGAGCGCTGCGGCGATGCCGAGCGGCGCGGCCTCGGCGAGAAGCGCACCGCCCTGACGTGCCATCAACAGGACGACGACGCCGAAGAAGCCGAGAAGGATGCCGGCCAGCTTGCGCGGCGACAGCTTTTCATCGCCGGTCAGGCGGTGGGCAATGAGCGCGGTGAAGATCGGCGTCGTTGCGTTGAGGATCGCCGCCAGTCCGGAGGCGAGCATCGTCTGGCCATAGACGATGAGGGTGAAGGGGATGATGTTGTTGAGAAGGCTCATCAGTGCCAGCGCGCGCCAGACGGGCCAGCCGCGCGGCATGGCGGCCCCGGTGAAAAGGATCACGCCCCACAGGGCCAGGGCGGCGAGCGCAACACGCAAGGCGACCACGGCGAGGACGGAAAAGCCTTCCAGCGCCAGCGCATTGAAGAGGAAGGAGCCGCCCCACAGCACCGAGAGCGCGAGAAGCGTCGCCCAGTTGCGCGGCGTCATGGTGAGGGCGGCGGGGGAAGGCGCCGCGGAAGCGGGTGTCGTGAGAGAAGACATGAAGGCACCGGATCAGTTGTCGCGCGGAGCCTTGCGCATGTGCCGCCCCAGGAACCACCCGATTTCACAGGGCGATGTGACAGGCAAGTGTCGCCTGAGGAATGAGTCCGGCAAGCGTTTCCGGCACGGCATCGCCGAGAAATCCACTCCTCGCAAATCCGCCCTTAGAAATCCGAGGTGATGCCCTTCACTTCCCAGTCGTCATAGCGGGCCGGATCGAGGCCGCCGCGTCCGTTGAATTCCTTCGGGGCCGTCCTGGTGCGTTTGTCGATTTCGGCGCGGCGGTCGGCCGCCTCGGCCAGCGCACGCCGCGCCGCCGGGCTCAGTTCTGCCGGGGAGCGGGTCTCTTCGTCCGTGCGATCATCCATCCCTTGAAGTCTTCCTGCTTGCAGCCTGCCTGACGGGCCCCGATATAAGGGCCATGAACCGGGCGGTCCATTTTCGGGCCGCGCCTTGTGCAAAAGCATGTGGAGCGCCTTATGGGCTTTTTCAGGACCACCCTGCTTCTTGCCGCGATGACCGCGCTCTTCATGGGCGTCGGCTATCTCATCGGCGGCCAGACCGGCATGGTCATCGCCTTCGTCGTGGCGGCGGCGATGAACCTCTTTTCCTACTGGAATTCCGACAAGATGGTGCTGCGCATGCACAACGCCGTCGAGGTCGATGCCGCCAATGCGCCCGAACTGCACGAGATCGTGCGAAGGCTGGCCGAGGAGGCCGCGCTGCCGATGCCGCGCGTCTACATCATCCATCAGGACCAGCCGAACGCCTTTGCCACAGGCCGCAACCCTGAAAACGCCGCCGTCGCCGCGACCACCGGCCTTCTTCAGACGCTGACGCCGGAAGAGGTCGCCGGCGTGATGGCGCACGAACTGGCGCATGTGAAGAACCGCGACACGCTGACCATGACCATCACGGCGACGATTGCCGGTGCAATCTCGATGCTGGCCAATTTCGCCTTCTTCTTCGGCGGCAACCGCGACAACAATTCGCCCTTCGGCTTCATCGGCGTGCTGGTCGCGGCGATTGCCGCGCCTTTTGCCGCCATGCTGGTGCAGATGGCGATCAGCCGCACGCGCGAATATGCCGCCGACCGCATGGGCGCGGAAATCTGCGGCCATCCGGCCTGGCTCGCCTCGGCGCTGGCCAAGATCGCCTCCGGTGCGGCGCGGCGCCCGAACATGGCCGCCGAGCGCAATCCGGCGACGGCGCATCTGTTCATCATCAACCCCCTGTCGGGCGCGCGGATGGACAATCTTTTCACCACCCATCCGGCAACGGAAAACCGCATCGCCGCGCTCAACGCGCTGGCGCGCGAATGGGGCGAGAGCGAATATCAGGGCGGAACCGGCTCCGTTCGCCGCGAAGCCGGCCGCAGCGGACCGTGGGATTCCGGGCGCGGCGAAAGCGGGCGCGGTGAGACCCGCCGGGAAACGCCCAGGGATGCGGGTGAAGACACACGGCGTGGTCCCTGGGGATGAGGGATAACGCTTCTTCAAGGCGCCGGCAGAGACCGGCCGCACCGCTGCGCGACAAGGCCGGTTCCCAGGAAAAGAAAAGCCCCGGCCTGGAGGACGGCTTCGGGCCGCGCCGTGCGGCGCTGAAACTTCTGGAAGCGCTGCACCGCAAGGGCACGCTCTTCGATGCCCTGACCGATCCGGTGCGCGGGGACGAGGCCTATCTGGCGCTCACGCCGCGCGACCGGGCCCTCTGCCGGGCCATTGTCCTGTCGAGCCTGCGCCACCAGCGGGCCATCGATGCCGCGCTCGATGCCGCGCTCGATCACCCGCTGGCCGAAAGCGCTTGGAAGACGCGGCTCATTCTGGTTCTTGGCGCGGCGCAGATCTTCTATCTCGACGTGCCCGCCCATGCGGCGGTGGCAACGGCGGTGTCGCTCACCGGCGCGGCACGCGATACGCGCGGCTTTCGCGGTCTCGTCAATGCGGTGCTGCGCAAGCTGACGCGGCTGGAGGCCCCGCCCGAGGCGCCGCATGTGCCGGACTGGCTGGAAACGCGCTGGCGCAAGGCCTATGGCGATAGCCGGTTTGCCGAGATCGACCGCAGCCTTGGCGCGCCGGCACCGCTCGACCTGACGGCAACCGGCGACGCCGCCGCCCTCGCCGAACGGCTTGGCGGGGAAGTGCTTTCCACCGGAACGGTGCGCCTTGCCGGCGGCGACGTGACCGCGCTCGACGGCTTTGATGCCGGGGCGTTCTTCGTGCAGGACGCGGCCGCCGCCCTGCCGGCGCGGCTTCTCGGCACCGTCCGGGGCCTCAGGGTTGCCGATCTTTGCGCCGCGCCTGGCGGCAAGACGGCCCAGCTTTGCCTCGCTGGCGCCGCGGTAACCGCCGTCGATCTCAACCGTTCGCGGCTGAAGCGGCTCGAGGCCAATCTCGCCCGGCTGGGGCTTGCCGCCACGATCATCGCCAGCCCGGCGGAACAGCTGAAGGTCGAGCCCTTCGACGCCATCCTTCTCGATGCGCCCTGTTCGTCCACCGGCACGCTGCGCCGCCACCCCGATGTCGGCTTTCTCAAGAGCGCAGCCGACATCACCGCCCTTGCCGGCGTGCAGGCCCGGCTCGTCGACGCGGCGGTGGCGCTGCTGAAACCGGGCGGCCTTCTTGTCTATTCCACCTGTTCGCTGGAGCCGGAAGAGGGCGAGGATCAGGCGCGTCAGGCTTTGCAGCGTCACGCGGGCCTAGTCACGGTTGAGGTCCTGGCGGACGAGGTGCCGGGGCTTGAAGGCGCCATCACGCCCGAAGGCTGGCTGCGCACGCTGCCCTCGATGCTGGCGGGCAAGGATGCGCGGCTATCCGGTCTCGACGGCTTCTTCGCGGCCCGGTTCAGGAAGGCCGGCTGAGGCGTTCTTCTGGTGCATTTGCACAACATCCGGGCACTCTGCTTACCCTTTCTTTAGCAAAGGCTTGACTAAAGGCCCCGCGCGAAGGGTCATGGGAGAATGGGGCAAATCACTTTTCTGCCGGTGCGATGAGCGCGCCCGGCTTCAACGAAAAACGCACGCTTCTGGTGCTGAAGATCGACAGGCTGCGGCGGCAGGCGCTGGCGGGCATTCGTCTGGCGGCCGGTCGACTGACGCCGATGGGCAATGTGCCGCCGGAGCGGCTGTTGCGCGCCCCCCAGGATATCCGCACCGCCGATCCGACGGTTGCCACCGATCTTTATGCCGGAACGTTGTTCTTCTGCGGCCAGCAGGTGGAAACCAACGGGCTTGCGGTCTTCGAGGTGGAGCTTCCTTCCGAAGCCTTCGGCGCGGCGCTGCACGGCTTTTCCTGGCTGCGGCATCTGCGGGCGGCGGACCGGTCCGTGACGCGCGCGCATGGCCGGGCGCTCGTCAAGCAGTGGGCGGGGCTCGGGCGGCGGTTGCCGCCGGTGGCCACGACGCCGGAAGTCTCGGCACGGCGGCTTCTTTCCCTGCTTCAGAATGCGCCCTTTCTGCTGGAAGACGCCGAGGATTCCTTCTACCGGCTCTATATGCGCCTCATCGGGCGCGAGATGCGCCGCCTCTGGCGTCGGCGGAGCCTTGCCCGGCGCGATCTTCAGGGTGCGCTGGTCACGATGGCGGTCGCGGCGGCGGCAGCGGCCATTCCCGGCGGCGAGGGGCTTGCGCGCCGCGCCGCGCGCGGCCTTTCGCGGCATATCGGGCAGGCGCTTCACCCCGATGGCGGGCCGGTTTCGCGCAATGCCGGCGATCTTCCCGAGCTTCTTCTCGATCTTCTGAGCGTGCGCCAGCTGATGGTGGCGCGCGAAATCGCCCTGCCGACGCCTTTGTCACGGCAGATCCGCAAGATCTATCCGATGATCCGTTTCTTCCGTCTCGGCGATGGTGGCCTTGCCCGGTTTCACGGCGCCGGCGGGACGCGTTCCGACCTCCTTGCGACGGTGCTGGCGCATGATCCCGATGGCGCGCCGGTGCCGCGTCTTGCCCGCGAGACCGGTTTTGCCCGGCTTGCGGCCGGTCACTCGGCGGTGCTTGTTGATCTCGGCGGTGTGCCCGTCGCGGCGCAGTCGCTGTCGGCGCATGCCAGCGCCAATGCCTTCGAGTGGAGCCATGGCGAGCGGCTCATCGTCATCAATTGCGGCACGCCCAGCCCGGCGCGCTCGGACTGGCGGGCACTGGCGCGCGAGACGGCGGCGCATTCGACGCTGACGCTGCGCGAGCGGTCCAGCGCTTTCATCTATGGCGCGGACGGCCCGCTTCTGGGGGTTGCGCGCGCTCGCGGATCGAGTTTCCGGGACGGTGCGGTCGAGGGCCGCGACATCGAATGCGTCGATGACGGCTATCTGCGCCGGCATGGCGTGCGCCATCTGCGTCGGCTTTCCCTCTCGGAAGACGGAAACCGGCTGGAGGGGCACGATGCGCTCGTCACCGCCGAGGGCAAGCCGCCGCGCGGGCGCGACTTTCCGCATGTCCTGCGCTTTCATCTGGCGCCCGAAACCGAGGTGACCGGGCTTGAGGGGCGCGAAGTGACACTGCGCTGCGGGCGGCTGCGGATCGCCTTCGTGGCCAGTTCGGGCGATGTCCATGTCGAGGAGAGCGTCCTTTTCTCCGCGCTTGCCGGCATGCGCCGCACCCGGCAGATCGTCGTCACAAGGCAGGGCAATACGGACGTGCCGATCGACTGGTCCTTTTCGGTGGATGCGCCGGAGGCATGAGGGCTGACGCGGTTTGCCGCGCCTGCAAAACATGCTAGGCGGCGACCTTCCCTTTCCGGGGGCTCTTTGTCCGTCACCATCCTCAAGGCTTTTCCCATGACGCTTCGTCCCGTGCGCCGCGCGCTGATTTCCGTTTCCGACAAGACCGGGCTCATCGACTTTGCAACCGCACTCGGCGCGGCCGGCGTCCAGCTTCTTTCGACCGGCGGCACGGCCAGCGCGCTGAAGAAAGCCGGCCTTGCGGTCACGGATGTGTCCGAAGTGACCGGGTTTCCGGAAATCATGGACGGGCGGGTGAAGACGCTGCACCCCAAGGTGCATGGCGGGCTTCTGGCCGTGCGCGACAACCCCGAGCACGTTGCCGCAATGCAGGCGCACGGCATCGAGGGCATCGATCTTCTCGTCGTCAATCTCTACCCCTTCGAGGCGACTGTGGCGCGCGGGGCGGACTATGACGAGACCATCGAGAACATCGACATCGGCGGACCGGCAATGATCCGCGCCGCCGCCAAGAATCACGGCGATGTGGCGGTGGTGGTGGATGTCGCCGATTACGGGCGCGTTCTGGAAGCGGTTGCCGCCGGCGGCACGGAACTGGGGCTGCGCAAGGAGCTGGCGGCCAAGGCCTATGCCCGCACGGCAGCCTATGACGCGGCGATCTCCAATCACCTTGCCGGGCTGCTCGCCATCGAAGCGCCGGTGTGGCGCAGCTTTGGCGGCACGCTTTCCAGCGCGCTGCGCTATGGCGAGAACCCGCATCAGACGGCGAGCGTCTATCTGACCGGCGAAAAACGCCCCGGCGTTGCCACCGCCGCCCAGCTTCAGGGCAAGGCGCTGTCCTACAACAATCTCAACGACACCGATGCCGCCTTCGAGCTGGTGGCCGAGTTCGATCCGGCAAAGACGGCGGCGGTCGCCATCATCAAGCACGCCAACCCTTGCGGCGTGGCGACGGGCGGGTCGCTGCTGGAGGCCTATGAAAAGGCGCTGCGCTGCGATCCGGTTTCGGCCTTCGGCGGCATCGTCGCGCTCAACGGCAGCATCGACGCCGAGGCGGCGCGCAAGATCGTCGAGATCTTCACCGAGGTGATCATCGCTCCCGATGCCAGCGACGAAGCCAAGGCGATCATCGCTAAAAAGAAGAACCTGCGCCTGCTCCTGACCGGCGCCCTGCCCGATCCGCGCGCCGGCGGGGATCTCGTCAAGTCGATCGCCGGCGGGCTTCTGGTGCAGAACCGCGACACCGTTTCCTCCTCCGATCTCGATCTCAAGGTGGTGACGAAGCGTGCGCCGAGCGCGGCGGAACTGGAGGATCTGCGGTTTGCCTTCACCATCGCCAAGCATGTGAAGTCGAACACCATCGTCTATGCCAGGGACGGGGCGACGGTCGGCATCGGCGCCGGCCAGATGAGCCGCATCGATTCCGCCCGCATCGCCGCCCGCAAGGCCGAGGATGCGGCGAAGGCGGCGGGGCTGGACGGGTCCCTCGCGACAGGCTCGGTCGTTGCTTCCGACGCCTTCTTCCCCTTTGCCGACGGGCTCTTGGTCGCGGCCGAGGCGGGCGTGACCGCCGTGATCCAGCCGGGCGGCTCGATCCGCGACGACGAAGTGATCGCGGCGGCGGACGAGGCCGGCCTTGCCATGGTGCTGACGGGCGTGCGCCATTTCCGGCATTGATGGCCGGGAACGGCAATCGAAACGCAGCGGGCGGCCCCTCGAGGCCGCCCGTTGTCGTTCGGGGCTTTGCGCCCGTTACTTGTCGGTTTGCGCCGTGCTCGTGGCGATGATCGGCCCGGCGTCGATGCGCTCCTGCGAGACCACATTATAGGCCAGCAATTCCTCGTCGGAGAGGTAATGCATCGTCCAGGCCGGCACGCGCAGCGACAGGTCGACAAGGCCGATGTCGATGCCCATGTCGAGCGCGAAGGTCTCGATCATGGCCTGGATGGAGGCGTCGATCGGCGCTTCCATGATCGGCTTGCCCTGAAGCGCGGTGGTGCCGGTCGGGCGGTGGCGGTGCACGCCGAGGCGGCGCGATTCCACATAGCGTTCGACACCGCCGAGGAAGGCGTAGGCGCAGGCCGATTCACATTCCCCGCGCTCGGTGCGCCAGGCATTGCCCTCGCGGTTGAGGATGGTGCGTCCGACCTCGGTGGCGAGGCCATGGCGGCGGATTTCCCGTCCAAGCCGCAAGCCCCCGACTAGATCGCCGCCGGGCGATTCCAGCCGCACGACGATGCCGCTGCCGGCAAGGCCGTTCTCATTGACGAAGCGTGAGAAGAGCGAGGGCGTGATGCCCTGGATTTCACCCTCCGCCATGATCCAGCGGCAATCGTCGCAGGCCGGTCCCCCGGAGACGAGCTGAAAGCGCATGGGATTGTCGGCGAGTGCCGTGGTGGTCGCGGCGATCGTGCCGAGAAACGCAGCGGCGAGTATCGAAACCGTGCGGTGTGCGGTCATCGGATCCCCCTTGCGGTTCGTGTCTGCCGGGCAGGGTCTGCCCGACCTTGATGCAACAAAGGTGCGCCCGCTGCGGCGTCAGCGCAATCCGGTGTGCCATTTTGTGACGCAAACTGTCATGCAAGCCGCGGCCCGGCGCCGATCCGTCCGGCGCCTCAGAGCACGCCCTTGATGGCGTTGTCCTCGTCCATCAGCACCACGGTGGGCTTGTGGCCGGGGGCATCCTCGATCGGCAGGGAGCAGTAGGACAGGATGATGACCTTGTCGCCGGGATGGGCGAGCCGCGCCGCGGCGCCGTTGAGGCCGATCATGCGCGTTCCCCGCTCCGCTTCGATCACATAGGTCGTCAGCCGCGCGCCGGTGTCGATGTTGAGGACGTCCACCTTCTCGTTGATGAAGAAGCCGGCGGCGTCGATGAAATCGCGGTCGATGGAAATCGAGCCCTCATAATGAAGATCGGCGCTGGTCACGGTGGCGCGGTGGATCTTCGCGCGCATGAGTTCGACGTTCATGGCCGTATCCTTATCGGGGTTAGTTCCCGGCTCCGCCGAAGCGTTCGCCGCGCTGGACCGGTGCGGGCGACGGTGCGGCGGCAGGGGCCGTGGCGCGGGTCTCGCGCCGCGGTCTTGCCGGCTGCATCGGGCCGGCACCGCGCGAGGGTGCTGCGGCTGCGGCACGCTGGCCCGGAAGGCCGGTATTGACGCGCAGCTGCTGCAGGTCGCTCGCCGTCAAGAGATAGATCTGGTTCGGCGGTATGCGCATGGATGCGTCGACGACCAGGCTGTCGATGCCGAGATAACGCACATAGCGTTGCAGCATGTAGGAGATTTCCTGTTCGGCCCGCTGCTGGGCCCGCCCGGACCGGGTCAGTCCGTTCGGCGTCGGATTGGCGACGTTGAAGAAACGGTGGATGCCGAGCGTGCGCGGTGCGGCCTCGCGTCCGATGCCGGCCATGAAGGTCCACACGCAGGCCGAGAAACAGCGCGCGCCGCTGACCACCTGGGTCGGAAAGCGCTGCTCGAAGATCTTCACGCCGAGTTCGAGACCGCCCATCAGGTTGCCGCCGGGCGAGTTGAGACGCACCGGGATGCGCGTTCCCCAGAGCCGGTTGGCCTCGACGAATTCGCCAAAACGGCGCGGCGTCGACAGTTCGATGCGGCCCTCTGCGGCGATCCAGCGCTCCCCGCCGCGTTCCATCAGGCGGAAGGTCATGGCGGCATCGGCCGCACCCGTGAACAGGGTGAGGGTGAAGGCGGCGGCAAGCAGTCGGGAGAAGGATGTCTTGATCATGTGATCTTTTTTGCAACGACAGGAGGCAGGGTCAAGGCGTTTTTTGGACGCCGGTCCGGACGCTGGACAGCAGCGCCAGTCCGCAGAGGAAGAAGACAAGGATGACCGAGACGCCGGCTCGCTGGTCGTCGAAGAGGAGGGTCACGAGGCCGACAAGGGTCGGCGCGAGGAAGCTCGTCACCTTGCCGGCCAGGGCGAAGAGCCCGAAAGCCTCGGTGATCCGGCCCTTTGGGGCGCAATCGACGAGAAAGGTGCGGCTGGCCGATTGCAGGGGTCCGGCGGCCGCGCCGATAAGGGCGCCGAGGGTCAGATAGACCCATTCGCCTTGCGTTGCGAAGAGGCCGGCCGGTGCATCGCTTGCGGGTGCGGGAATGGCAATGATGGCAAGACCGCACAGCGTCAGGACGATGAGGCTCGCTGCAATCACCGCGCGAGGTCCGAAGCGATCGTCCGCACGTCCGCCGTATAGCGCACCGAGCGTGCCGGTGAGGGTCAGGAGGATGCCGAAGAGGCCGAGTTCGATGGTCGACCAGCCGAAGAGGCTGGCCCCATAGATGCCGCCGAAGGCGAACAGCGCGACGAGACCGTCGGCATAGATCATGTGGGCGATGAGATAGCGCCCGAGCCTTGCGTCGCGCGGCAGGCTTTTGACACTTGCCAGCAGGGCGGCAAGCCGGGCCGAGACCGCGCCGGGCGACACCGGACGGCGCGCGGTATCCGGGGTGAAGACAAAGAGCGGCAGCACCAGAACCAGAAACCACAGCGCCGACAGGGGGCCGGTGGCACGGGCGCCTTCGCCGGCTTCGGGATCGAGCCCGAACAGGGGTGGAAGGCCGAAAAGCGTCCGCCCGTCGGGTCCGGCGGCATCGAGAAAGCCGATGACGAAGACGAGGCTGGCAAGCCCGCCGACATAGCCGATGGCCCAGCCGAGACCGGAAAGCCGGCCAAGGGCTTCGCGCGGCACCAGCGTCGGCATCATGGCGTTGTTGAAGACGGTGGCAAATTCCGCCGCGACCGTGCCGAGGGCAAAGGCTGCGAGCGCGAGAAGGAAGGCGCCCGGCGCCCCCGGTTCGGCAAGCCACAGGGCGGCTGCGCTCACGACAAACAGAACGCCAAAGCCGGCGATCCAGGGCTTTTTCGGCCCGCGCGCATCGGCGATCGCCCCGAGAACCGGCGACAGGAGCGCGATCGCCAGCCCCGCCGCGCCGGTGGCAAAGCCCCAGGCGGACTGGCCGGCGACGGGGTCATCGGCGAGCCTTGCGACCGCAAAGGGCGCGAAGATGAAGGTGGTGACGAGGGTGAACCAGGGCTGGAAGGCGGCATCGAAGAGCACCCAGCCGGCAAGGGCCGGCCGGGATGCGCGTTCGCGGGCCGCCTCCATGGCGGCCCGTCAGGCCGAAAGATCGGCGAGCAGGCCGGCGGCGACGGCGATGCGCGAGACGGTGAGGTCGCCGCGTTCGACGATGTCGCTGACCTGGGCGATGGTGCGGGTGAGGTCCGAACCCAGGGCCGCGCTCCAGGCCTCGAAGCCGCCTTCGGTCGACAGGATCGCCGCCGTCATGCGCCGGCGTGCCATCGCCAGGCTCTGGCGCGCCCGGTCGAGGGCGAGGGCGTCGTAATAGTCGCCAACCTCCAGATCGCGGGCGAGGCCGTCGATGCGGCCGAGCTTGAATTCCGCGCCGACGCGGAAATAGATCCCGGCGACTTCCTCGGGCGTGCGGGCGGTCTCGTCTTCCACCTGCACCATGTCGGGAATGAGCGACAGGACGGGCAGATGGGCGATGGTGTCGGCCAGCGCCTCGGGCACGCCGCCGGCGACGAAGCGGTCGCGCTGCTGGGCAAGGCGCGTCTTCACCGGATCGAGCAGCGTTTGGGCGATGGTCGGACGGAAATCGGCCAGACCGCGGCGGTAGCGCTCGACGATTTCCATCAGGCCGGCGCTGAGGTCGGTGTTGGTGAGGAACCAGCCGATGCGGTCGATGACGAGTTCCTGGATGGCGGCATAAAGCTCCAGCTGCACACCGCCGTCGATCTTGGTGTCGAGGGCGTCGATCTCCTCGTTGAGGGCGGTGAGACCATAGCTGTCGCGCACGGCGGCAAAGGCCCGGGCGATGTCGTCCACATCCGCGCCGGTGGTGTCGGAGACGCGCTGGATCAGCGTTGCCCCGCCACGATTGATGATCGAGTTGGAGAGCTGGGTGGCGATGATCTCGCGGCGCAGGCGGTGGCCTTCGATGTCCGCGCCATAATCGGCGTGCATGCCCTTCGGGAAGTAACGATAAAGCTCGCGCCCGAGATAGGCGTCGTCCGGCACGTCGGTTTCCAGAAGATCGGAGAACAGGGTGATCTTGGCATAGGCCAGAAGCACGGCGAGTTCGGCGCGCGCCAGGATCTTGCCGTCCGCCTCGCGGGCGTCGATCACCTCCTCGGAGGGCAGGAACTCGACATTGCGGTCGAGAAGCCCGCGGCTCTCCAGGGTCGTCATCAGGCGGCGCTGATAGCCGACATCCTCACGGCCGTGGCGCTGGGTCAGCGACAGGGACAGCGTCTGGAGATAGTTGTTGCGCAGGACGAGGTCTGCCACGTCGTCGGTCATCGAGGCGAGCAGCGTGTTGCGGTCCTCGCGGGTCAGGCGACCGGCGCGTTCGGCGGCACCGAGCGCGATCTTGATGTTGACCTCCATGTCGGAGGAATTGACGCCGGCGGAATTGTCGATGGCGTCGGAGTTGCAGCGCCCGCCGGCAAGGCCGAACTCGATGCGGGCCTTCTGGGTGACGCCGAGATTGGCGCCCTCGCCGATGACCTTGACCCTGAGGTCGCGGGCGGTGACGCGCAGCGCATCGCTGGCCTTGTCGCCAACCTCTTCATCGCTCTCGCTGGTGGCGCGCACATAGGTGCCGATGC
>JAGRKQ010000084.1 GCA_020442235.1 Hyphomicrobiaceae bacterium
CTCTATGCCCTGTCGCTGGACGGCGTCGATGCGATCCGCGGTCTTTTACGCGATGCGGGGCGCGAAGATCTCATCGGTGGCACGGGGTGGCTGAAGCTGGTGCGCCACGACGACCCGGCGCTTTACCGGCGTTTCGAGGTGATGACGGCGCATTATGGCGCGCGCTACCGCTATCTCGACCGGGACGGGGTGCGCGCACTTCTGACCACGGAGCGCTATTTTGCCGGGCTTGTCGACGAGCGCTGTTTTCACATCGATCCGCTCGCCTTTTCCCGTCTTGTCGCAGATCGCGCGGAGGCAGCCGGGGCGGAGATCTGCGAGGCCGCGCCCGTGAGCGATCTGGAGCGCGAGGGCGCCGGCTGGACGGCCCGCATCGGCGCGGTGCGCATTCGGGCGAAACAGGTCGTTCTGGCGCATTCGGGCTATGGGCAAATCCATCCGGCGCTCGACCGGGCGATCCTGCCGATTGCGACCTATGTGGTGACGACGGAAAAGCTCGGGCCCCGTCTTGGCGAGGCGATCCGCTTTGCCGGCTGCATCGGCGATACGCGCCGGGCTTCGGACTATTATCGCATTGTCGATGGCGACCGGCTTCTGTGGGGCGGACGGATCACGACGCGGGTTTCCGAGCCCGCCGATCTTGCCGCACGCATGAAGCGCGACATCCTGTCGGTCTATCCGCAGCTTGGCGACGTCGCGATCAGCCATGTCTGGTCGGGTCTCATGGGTTATGCCGTCCACAAGATGCCGCTGATCGGTCAATGGGCGCCGGGCCTTTGGTCGGCAACAGCCTTTGGCGGGCACGGGCTCAACACGACGATGATGGGCGGGGCGCTCGTGGCGTCGGCAATCGCGGGCGGAGACGCGCGCTGGAAGCTGTTTTCACCGTTCAGGCCGCGCTGGGGCGGCGGGGCGCTCGGGCGCCTTGCCACGCAGCTGGAATATTGGCGGCTGCAACTGCTCGACCGGGTGGAGGAGAACCGCGCGCTTCAACGAAGCGCCTGAAGCCAGCTCAGCCGCGCCAGAAGCGCGGCACCAGGAGCACCAGAACCGTGAGGATTTCCAGCCGGCCCAGCAGCATGGCGGCGCAGAGGATCAGCTTGGCCGGGCTGTTGAGGTCGGCAAAGGTGCTGGCCGGGCCGATGATGTTGCCGAAGCCCGGCCCGACATTGTTCAGCGCCGTCAGGACGCCGGTAAAGGCGGTGACGAGGTCCTCGCCGGTTGCCGCGACGGCGAGCGTCAGCGCGCAGAGGATGAGGATATAGGCGGCAAGGAAGATCAGCACCGAATGCACGACGCCGGCATCAACGCTGCGCCCGGCCAGCGTCATGCGATGAACGCCATGCGGGTAGATCAGCTTCTGAAGCGCGCTCACCACGGCCTTGAAGATGATGACGAGACGATAGGTCTTGAGACCGCCGGAGGTCGAGCCGGCGCAGCCGCCCAGAAAGGTGAGGCCGAAGAAAACGCCGACGGCCAGCGGCCCCCAAAGCGTATAATCTTCCGCCGCATAGCCGGTGGTGGTGATGATCGAGGCGACGTTGAAGGCCGAGAGCGTCAAGGCATTGGCAAAGCTGGTGCCGCTTTCCAGCTCCAGTCCGAGCGCGACGAAAAAGGTGGCGAAGACGAAGGCCCCGAGAAAGGGGACGACCTGCGGGTCGAGAATTTCCTTGGTCGGACGCGCGGTGAAGGCCTTCAGGAACATGAAGAAGGGCAAGGCGGCCAGGAGCATGAACAGCGTGCCGGCCCAGAGCAGCGCCGGCTTGCCGGTGAAGGCGCCGAAGGAGGCATCGGTGGTGGAATAGCCGCCCGTCGAGACCGTGGTGAAGGCGTGCACCACCGCGTCGAACCAGTCCATGCCGAGCGCGGCATAGGCGCCGAAGCAGGTGGCTGTCGTCACCAAATAGAACTGGATCAGCAGCGCCATCACCTGACGCATGCGCGGCAGCGGCTTGTCCGCCTTGTCGGAAGATTCGATGCGGAAGAGCTGGTGCCCGCCGATTTCCAGAAGCGGCAGGAGCAAAAGCCCCATGGCAAGGATGCCGATGCCGCCCAGCCACTGCAACAGCGCGCGCCACAGAAGAATGCCGTGCGGCAGGTGTTCCAGCCCGGTGAAGACCGTCGAGCCGGTGGTGGTGAGGCCTGACATCGATTCAAACAGGCTGTCGACGATGCCCGGATGCAGGGTGGAAAGGTAAAAGGGCAGGGCGCCGACCAAAGTGGCGCTGAGCCAAAGACAATTGACGATCAGGAAGCCGAAGCGCGGGGTAAAGCTCGGCGCCGGGCCGCGCGTTGCCAGCATAATGAGCACGGACAGGAAGCCGATGACCATCGCCGAGGCGAGGAACACCTTCCAGTCGTCATTGCCCTGAAACAGGTCGGCGATCGCCGGCAGCAGCATGGCCGCCGACAGGTGTGCAGCGAAGAAGGCGCTGACGAAAGCCGCCGTTCGCAGATGCGCCCGGTTCATGGGTGGAACCTCATCCTGTCCGGCTCAGCCCTGGCGGCGCGCCAGGAAGGCGAGGCGCTCGAAAAGATGCACATCCTGCTCGTTCTTCAACAGTGCGCCATGCAGCGGCGGGATCATCTTTCTGGCATCGCTTTCCCTCAGGACGCTCTCGTCGATGTCTTCCACAAGAAGCAGGCGGATCCAGTCGAGAAGCTCCGATGTCGACGGCTTTTTCTTCAGGCCGGGCACGTCGCGCAGGTCGAAGAACAGCCGCAGCGCCTCGTTCAAGAGGCGCTTCTTGATGCCGGGAAAATGCACTTCAACGATGGCGGCCATGGTCTCGGCATCCGGAAAGCGGATGTAGTGGAAGAAACAGCG
>JAGRKQ010000085.1:0-363 GCA_020442235.1 Hyphomicrobiaceae bacterium
GGGTTGCGCCGCACCTCGACGGTTGCCGAAATGGTCACGCCGAGTTCCTTGTGCGGGCGGTCGACGAAGAAGGTCAGCGAGGGATTGCCGTAAAAATCCGCCGACGGCCAGCGTTCGGAGGGGCCGGGCGAAATGGCGAGCTGCACATTGCCGACGCTCTGGCTGGCGCTGACGCGCGGCGTCACCATGATCCGGTGGCGCGCCGACATGACCGGCGCGGAGTAGGTGTAGACCGTATCGAAGGTCACCGCGTAGCGCATCGTTGTCAGATCCTCAGGCTTCGCCGTCCAGGCTGCCTTCGCCAAAGAAGCGCTGGGCAAGGGCGCCGGTGATGCCGAAATAGGCGCCGGACAATTCGCCGAG
>JAGRKQ010000085.1:462-4569 GCA_020442235.1 Hyphomicrobiaceae bacterium
GGGAACTCCTCGATGTGCTTGCGGGCCTGTTCGGTCTGATAGGCGAGCGAGCGCGGATTGTTGTGATCGAGCAGGACAAGATCCAGCACCGTGGTGCGGCTGACCGAAACCGAATAACGCTGGCGATAGGTCATCAGGCTGTCGGTCAGCTCCAGAAGCAGATCCAGCGCGCCTTCCGGGGCCTTCTCGCCGGCAAAGATCGCCGCATTGCCGGCGGTCGCGATGGCGCGTTCCAGCCGCCGCCCGGTCTGCATGAAGCGCCAGCCGATGAGGCGGCTCATGTTTTCCGCCGCAAGGCCGGCAAATCCGGCCAGCTGCCGAAGACCGTTCTCGATGTGGGCCAGCGTCAGGTCGGGGCGGCTGCCGTCATCCCGGGTCGAGGCAACCCAGCTTGCCGTCTCGTTGACAAGCTGCCAGGCATCCGGCGACAGGCGGTCGCGGATCGACGAGGCGGCCATGCGCGCAGCGGCGAGAATGGCGCCGACGCCACTGGAAAAGGCATCGGGAGCCTCGGCGTCCTCGATGCCGAAGAATTCCAGCCGGCGGGCGAGTTCCGGCAGCAGCGGGTCGTCGACTTCGGCAAGGCCGAGGGCGCGGGTCAGATGGGCGCGCAGCAGCCGCATGGCCTGTTCGGCGCGCTCCATGTAACGGCCGAGCCAGTAGAGGTTTTCCGCGGCGCGGGTCGGCAGGATCGCCGGTGCGCGGCGCACCTGTTCATCGCCTGGCGAGGAAATCAGCGAGATCGGGCGCTCCGGCGTGCGCGAACTGATCCAGACATCGGCGGAGAGGGCCCCGTCCTGAATGGAGATGGCGCGTGCGTCCGTGCCGTCGGAAACCCGGCAGAATCCCCCCGGCATCACCACCCAGCCATTGGTGCCACGGGTCAGGAAGACGCGCAGAATGAAGGGGCGTGGATCGAGCCCGTTTTCGGTCAGAACCGGCAGGCTGGAAAGCTGCACCACTTCCTGCGCAGTCCATTCCGAACCGCGCGTTTCCAGCTCCCGCGCCATGTTGCGCCCGTCCGGGGCGATGGCACCGATGGAAAAGCCGTCGCCGGGGCTGCCCGGCAGGGCCTGGCCAAAGGCGCGTGCGAAGACGCGCGTTTCCGCGGAGGCGAGGGCCTCGGCGCGGGCAACCTCGTCGCCGCACCACCAGGTCGCGATGTTGGGAAGCAGAAGGTCCTCACCCAGAACGGTGCGGGCGAGCGCCGGCATGAAGGCCATCATGGCGCGCGCTTCCATGAGCCCGGAGCCGCCGGAATTGGCCAGCGCCAGATTTTGTGCCCGGATGGCCGAGACGAGGCCCGGCACGCCGATCTGGGAGCCAGGGTCGAGTTCCAGCGGATCGAGATAGCTGCCGTCGAGGCGGCGATAGAGCACGTCGATGGGCTTCAACCCGGCAACGGTGCGCACATAGGCGGTCTCGCCGCGCACGGTCAGATCGCCGCCTTCGATCAAGGCGATGCCCAGGTAGCGGGCGAGAAAGGCGTGCTCGAAATAAAGCTGGTTGAAGGGGCCCGGCGTCAGAAGCCCGACGCGCGGGGGCGAAAGCCGCGAGCGCCTCGAAAGCCCGTCCCGCAATTCCTGAAAGAAGCCGGCAAGCTGGCGCACATTGAGGGCGCGGGTGATTTCCGGCGTGGCCCGGCGCATGGCAAGGCGGTTTTCCAGCGCGAAACCGAGACCGGAAGGGCCTTGCGTGCGATCGCCCAGCACCCACCAGCGTCCGTCGGGCCCACGCCCGAGATCGGCGGCATAGACATGGATGTGGCGCCCGCCCTGCGGTGCGGTGTTGACGAAGGGGCGCTGGAATTCGGGATTGGCTGCAACGATCCGCGCGGGAAGCGAGCCGTCGGCGATCAGGCGCTGGGAGCCGTAGAGGTCGGTCAGCACCGCTTCGCAGAGTTCGGCGCGCTGGACGAGGCCCGCCTCGATGGTCTGCCACTCTTCCTCGGGGATGACGAGGGGAATGTGGCTCAGCCGCCAGGGCCGCTCGGAAGACCCGCTCGAACCATAGACGCGGTAGAAGACGCCGGTGTCGCGCAAATAGCGGTCGGCATCGGCGAAGCGTCCGCGCATGCCCGCCGCACCAAGCGCGGAGAGCGCCGAGACGAGGGTGCGCCAGTGCGGGCGCACGGTTCCCGTCGCATCGAAGAGTTCGTCGTGATTGCCGGCAAGCGGACGATAGCCGGCAACGGGATTGAAGGGCATGGCTCCCCCGCTGCGCGCAGAAGGTGGCGCCCGCTCGTCCGTCTCGATCCCGCCCAGTTCGTCCATCGCCCCCGGAAGACCGCCTTTTTCCTGCCTGCCTGCCCGTTGTCATGCCCCGTCAACGGCTCTGGTCCGGAAGCGTTCCCGGACCGGCTCTATCATTGCCAGACCGGCGTCCTGAGGTCGAGCGTCAAGGGGAACTCGCCGCCCTTTTCGCGCGGCGGAACATGCACCACGCCGGCCGAATGGCCGTGGTCCTGGAACCGGGCAAGACGGCGCCCTTCCGCCTCGTAGGAATTGACCGGCGTCGTCTCGTAATTGCGCCCGCCCGGATGGGAGGCGTGATAGACGCAGCCGCCCAGCGAGCGGTTGTTCCAGGCATCGACGATGTCGAAGGTGAGCGGCACATGCGCCGGGATCGTCGGATGCATGCCCGATGCCGGCTGCCAGGCCTTGAAGCGCACCCCGGCGACCGCCTCGCCCGGCACGCCGGTGGAGGTGAGCGGCACCCGCCGCCCGTTGCAGGCGATCGCATGGCGCTCCGGGTTGAAGCCTTCCACTTTCACCTGAAGGCGTTCGACAGAGGAATCCACATAGCGCACGGTGCCGCCGATGGTGCCCTGTTCGCCCATCACATGCCAGGGTTCGAGGGCGGTGCGCAGTTCCAGCTTCACCCCGCCATGCTCGACCGCGCCGCAGAAGGGGAAGCGGAACTCGTGGTGGGCGGCAAACCAGCCCGGATCGAGCGCGAAGCCGCCCTGCTTGAGATCTTCCAGAATGTCCATCAGGTCGCGCCAGATGAAATGCGGCAGCATGAAGCGGTCGTGCAGACTGGTGCCCCAGCGGGTGAAGCCGCCCTTTTGCGGATTGTCCCAGAACCAGGCGATGAGGGTGCGCAGCAAAAGCTGCTGGGCAAGGCTCATCTTGGCGTCGGGCGGCATCTCGAAGGAGCGGAATTCCACCAGTCCCAGCCGCCCGGTCGGCCCGTCCGGCGAGTAAAGCTTGTCGATGCAGATCTCGGCGCGGTGGGTGTTGCCGGTGACGTCGACGAGGAGATTGCGGAAGAGCCGGTCCACCAGCCAGGGCTTTGGCGCTTCGCCCTCGCCAGGCGCAGGCACATTGGAGAGCGCGATTTCGAGCTCGTAGAGCGCGTCGTGACGGGCTTCGTCGATGCGCGGCGCCTGGCTCGTCGGGCCGATGAACAGGCCAGAGAAGAGGTAGGACAGGGCCGGGTGGCGCTGCCAGTAAAGGGTGAGGCTCTTCAGAAGGTCCGGCCGGCGCAGGAAGGGGCTGTCGAGCGGCGTTGCCCCGCCGACGACGACGTGATTGCCGCCGCCGGTGCCGGTGTGGCGGCCGTCGATCATGAATTTTTCCGTGCCGAGCCGGCACTGGCGCGCTTCCTCATAAAGCCGCGTGGAGATGTCGACGCATTCCTTCCAGCTTGCGGCCGGGTGCACATTGACCTCGATGACGCCGGGATCGGGCGCGACGCGGATCACGTTGAGGCGCGGATCGGGCGGGGGGGTATAGCCCTCGATGCGCACGGGAAGGTTCATCGCGACCGCCGTTTCCTCGATGGCGGCCAGAAGCTCCAGATAATCCTCGCTGCGCTCGACGGGGGGCATGAAGACATAAAGGATGCCGTCGCGCTCCTCGAAGGCGATGGCGGTGCGCACGGCGCCTTCGACGATCTCCTGACCGATCACGTCCTGACGGGCGACCGTGCCGGCCTCGGAGCGCCGATAGGGCTGGGCGAGGACATCCGGATCGGGAAGATCCTCCTCGGGCAGCGCCGTCGGGTCGGCCGGGTGCACATAGGGGAAGGCCGAAGCCGACAGATGCGGCAGCGAGCCGAGCGGCATGCGGAAGCCGACCGGAGAATCGCCGGGAACGAGGAACA
>JAGRKQ010000085.1:4640-8078 GCA_020442235.1 Hyphomicrobiaceae bacterium
CTCGGTCAGGCCGCGCTCGAAGACACGGGCCATGCGGGCGCGCTCTTCCGGGTCCTTCAGCTTGGAATTGGTCGGGTCGACGTTCTCGGGGAGGTCGCTTTCCTTCAGGATCCAGTGGCCGGGATCCTCATAGGCGGCCTGCACGAAGGCGCTGCCGACGCCGAGCGCCTCGGCGACTGCGCCGGAAAAATCCTTCACGTCCTCACGCGTTGCGACGCGCTGCGGTTCTTCGCGGGCAAAGGCGGCGGCATCGCGCCAGACCGGCTTGCCGTCACGGCGCCAGTAGAGCGAGAAGGTCCAGCGCGGCAGGCTTTCGCCCGGATACCATTTGCCCTGACCGTGATGGATGAAGCCGCCGGGCGCGAAAGCGTCGCGCAGCTTGTGGATGAGCTGGTCGGCCAGGCCCCGCTTCATCGGGCCGACAGCGGCGGTGTTCCATTCCGCCCCCTCGTAATCGTCGATGGAAACGAAGGTCGNNCGCCCATGGTGAGGCGCACGTCGCGGTCCTTGAGGACGGCATCGACCTTGTGGCCCATCTCCACAAGGCGCTCCCAGGAATCGTCCGGGAAGGGGGCGGTGACGCGCGGACGCTCGGCGATGCGTGACACGCGCATGTCGAACTGGAATTCGACCTGTGCCGGTTCCACCAGCCCGGAGATCGGGGCGGCGGAGGAAAAATGCGGCGTGGCGGAAAGCGGGATGTGGCCTTCGCCGGTCAGAAGTCCGGAGGTCGGATCGAGGCCGACCCAGCCCGCGCCGGGGATATAGGCCTCGGCCCAGGCGTGCAGGTCGGTGAAATCGTGATCTGTGCCCGAAGGCCCGTCCAGCGAGGCGATGTCGGCCTTGAGCTGGATGAGGTAGCCGGAAACGAAGCGCGCGGCGATGCCGAAATGGCGCAGGAGATTGACCAGAAGCCAGGCCGAATCGCGGCAGGAGCCGGAGCCGAGGGTAAGCGTTTCATCCGGGGCCTGAACGCCCGGTTCCATGCGGATGACGTAATTCACCGCCTGTTCGAGGCGGTGATTGATGTCGACGAGCCAGTCGACGGTGTTGCCGGCCGGCTTGGGCAGGGACGCGGCGAATTCGAGCGCCCTGGGGCCAAGATCCTGCGGCGTCAGATAGGCAACGAGATCGGTGCGGGTTTCGTCGCTGTATGTGAAGGGCAGTTCTTCGGCGTCGGGTTCGACGAAGAAGTCGAAGGGATTGATCACCGTCATGTCGGCGAGCAGGTCGACCTCGATGCGGAATTCCGTCGTCGGTTCGGGAAAGACGAAGCGGGCGATCCAGTTGCCGTGCGGATCCTGCTGCCAGTTCACGAAATGCTCTTCCGGCGTGACCTTCAACGAGTAGGAAGGGATGCGCGAGCGCACATGCGGGGCCGGTCTCAGCCGGATCAATTGCGGCCCGAGCTTCACCGGGCGGTCGTAATGATAGGCGGTGACGTGATGGATCGCTGCGAGGATGGACATGCCTGAAGGATACCGTTTTCATTGCGCCGGAAGTCTATCCGACAGGCTTTTTCGCAAATGCACAAGGCCGTCGGCAGCTTTCTGTGCAATGCCGTCATGTTGCAGGACGGCTCGCCATTCCGGTCCGTTCCGCTAAGTTCGCCGGGTAGCAAGCCCATGGGAGACGAACAGGCGTGACGGACGGACAGGAGACGATCAAATTCGGCATGGGCGCGTCCCTCTTGCGGCTGGAAGACGAGCGCTTCCTGACCGGCAAGGGGCGCTATGTGGCCGACATGATGCCGCAAGGCGCCTTGCGGGGTTTTGTCCTGCGGGCGGCCATGGCGCATGCGCATTTTCGTCTCTCGGGACTGGATGAAGCGCGCGCCATGCCGGGCGTCCGGCTTGTTCTCACCGCCGAGGACTGTGCCAGTCTCGGCCCGATGCCGCACCGCTCGCGGGTCAAGGATGCCGATGGCAACGCGATCACCGGCCATCCACGCCCGCTGATCGCCGAAGAGACCGTGCGCCATGTCGGCGAGCCGATGGCCTATATCGTCGCCGAAACGCTCGATGCGGCGCGCGATGCCGCCGAAGTCCTTCTGGTCGACTATGAAGCGCTTCCGGTCGCAGCCTCCATCGAGGCCGCTCTTGGCGAGGATGCGCCGGTCCTTTGGGCCGATGCGCCGGGCAATGTGGCGTTCCGGCATGCTCACGGCGACAGGGCGGCCTGCGATGCGGCGTTCGAGAACGCCGCCCGCATCGTCGCGCTGGATCTCACCAACAACCGTCTGATTGCCAATTATATGGAGCCGCGCGGCTGTGTGGCGCTGCCCGATGCAGAAGGCGGGGCAATGCTGGCCCATATCCCGTCGCAGAACGCCATGGACATGCGGGCGATCCTTTCCGGCAATGTGCTCAAGATTCCGGCGGAAGAGCTCTTCGTCGTCACCGGCGATGTCGGCGGCGGCTTCGGTCCGAAGCTTTTCGCCTATGCCGAATCGGCGCTGACGATCCTGGCCGCGCGCCGGCTCGGGGCGCCGGTCGCCTGGGTGCAGGAGCGGAGCGAGCATTTCCTCATGGATGCGCAGGGGCGCGACCATGTCTCGCGGGCGGAAATGGCGCTGGATGAAGCGGGACGTTTCCTCGGGCTGCGCCTCGACATCAAGGCGAATGTCGGGGCCTATCTGTCGCAGTTTGCGTCCTTCATCCCCTGGGTCGGGCCGTCCATGGCGACGGGGCTTTATGACATTCCCGCGCTCGATTGCCGGGTGACGGCGGTCTACTCCAACACCGTGCCGCTCGACGCCTATCGCGGGGCGGGGCGGCCGGAAGCGGCCTATCTCATCGAGCGTTTCGTCGATGTGATTGCTGCCGAAACCGGCATCGACCGTTTCGAGCTGCGCCGCAGGAACTTCATCCGCCCCGAGCAGCTTCCCTACCGCACCCAGACGAAGCGGGTTTACGACACGGGCGATTTTCGCGGCCATCTCGACCGGGCGCTGGAAAAGATTGACGCCGAGGGCTTTTCCGCGCGTCGTCAGGAGAGCCTGTCGCGCGGCAGGCTGCGCGGTCTTGGCGTTGCCTCCTATGTGGAAGCCTGTGCCTTTCCTTCGGTCGAAGGGGCAGAGGCGATCCTGACCGAAGACGGGCTCGTGGAGCTTCTGATCGGCACGCAATCCAACGGGCAGGGGCACGAGACCGCCTATGCCCAGATCGCCGCCGCGCATCTGGGGCTTTCCATCGACAGGATCCGGGTCATTCAGGGCGATACGCGCCGCATCGCCAAGGGCGGCGGCACGGGCGGATCGCGCTCGATCCCCATCGGGGCGGTGGCCAGCGACAGGGCGGCCATCGCGCTTGCCGAAGTGATCCGCAAGGCTGCCGGGGCAGAGCTGGAAGCTGCGCCCGAGGACATCGAGCTTGCCGACGGTGCGGCCCGCATCGTCGGCACCGACCGGCTGATCCTGCTTGCCGATCTGGCGGCGCG
>JAGRKQ010000086.1:0-2732 GCA_020442235.1 Hyphomicrobiaceae bacterium
GCATTCCGGTGCGCTCGGCTGGGTGGGCTACATCTCCTTCGGCGCGATCTACTGCCTCGTTCCGTGGCTGTGGGGTCGTCGTGAGCTGTATTCGCTGAAGCTCGTCAACTGGCACTTCTGGGTCTCCACCATCGGCATCGTGCTCTACATCTGCGCGATGTGGGTGTCGGGTATCCTTCAGGGCCTGATGTGGCGTGCCTACGACGAACTCGGCTTCCTCGAATACTCCTTCGTGGAAACCGTGGAGGCGATGCATCCCTTCTATGTGATCCGTGCGATGGGTGGCGTTCTGTTCCTCACCGGCGCTCTGATCATGGCCTACAACCTCATCATGACCGTGACCAAGGGCGAGGCTGAAGAAGCCGAAGGCCAGCCGGTCATGGTTCCGGCCGAATAAGGGAGGGCAGACACAATGTCCTTGTTCAACAAGCACGCCTTCATCGAGAAGAACTCCATCGTTCTCGTAGTCGGCATTCTCGTGGTGGTGTCCATCGGCGGCCTCGTCGAGATCGCACCGCTCTTCTACCTGGACTCCACGATCGAGGAGGTGGACGGCGTTCGTCCCTACACCCCGCTCGAGCTGGCAGGCCGCAACGTCTATGTCCGCGAGGGCTGCTATCTGTGCCACAGCCAGATGATCCGCCCGATGCGCGACGAGATCGAGCGTTATGGCCACTTCACGCTGGCGGCGGAGTCGATGTACGACCACCCCTTCCAGTGGGGTTCCAAGCGCACGGGCCCGGATCTCCAGCGCGTCGGCGGCCGGTATTCGGACGCCTGGCACGTGGAGCATCTGATCAACCCGCGTTCGGTCGTGCCGACCTCGGTCATGCCGGGCTATCCGTTCCTTGCGGAAACCCCGCTGAGTGAGAACGCCATCCGCGGCCATCTGGAAGCCAACGTCATGGTTGGCGTGCCCTATACCGAAGAGCAGGTCGCGGCCGCGCTCATCGACATGCGGGCCCAGGCCAATCCGAACGACGATAATGTCGGGGATTTCCAGGAGCGCTATCCGTCCGCCATCGTGCGCGACTATGACGGCAATCCGGGTGAAGTGACCGAGATGGACGCGCTCGTCGCCTATCTCCAGGTCCTCGGCACGATGGTCGATTTCTCGACCTTCGACGTCCAGTCCAACCTGCGCTGAGGAGGCTGTCATGTACGAACAAGCAGCCAACTTCGCCCAGACCTTCGGGCTGGTCTACTTCGTCCTGTTGTTCCTGGCCGTCCTCGTCTACACGCTCTGGCCGTCCAACGGCCAGCGCTTCGACGATGCCGCCAACATGCCGCTGAGGGAGGATTGATCCCATGGCAAACAAAGAAATCGACGAGATCTCCGGCGTCGAAACCACCGGTCACGAGTGGGACGGCCTGAAGGAACTCAACAACCCGCTTCCGCGCTGGTGGCTGTGGGTGCTCTACCTCTGCATCGCGTGGTCGCTGGTCTATTACGTCCTCTATCCGTCCTGGCCGCTGGTCAGCGATTACACCCACGGCATCCTGGGCTTCTCCCAGCGTGCCGCGGCTCTGGAGGCGGTGGCCGAGCAGCGCGCGGCGCGCGATGCCCGCGGTGGCGACCTTGCCAATGCGACGCTTGAAGAGATCGCGGCTTCGCCGGATCTTCTCGAGTTCGCCCTGGCCAACGGCCGTGCCGCCTTCGCCCAGAACTGCGCCGCCTGTCACGGTGCGGGTGCGACCGGTTTCACCGGTTACCCGAACCTCAATGACGACGACTGGATCTGGGGCGGCACGCTGGAGGACATCCACCAGACCATTTCCCACGGCATCCGCTGGGAAGAGGACTATGACACCCGCTTCGGCGACATGACCGCTTTCGGTCGTGACGGCATCCTCGGCGGCGAAGAGATCACCAATGTGGCGGCCTATGTGCGCACGCTGTCCGGCCTTGAGCCGGAGCGCGGCGACGCGGCGGCCGGCCAGGCGATCTTCGAGGCCAACTGCGCCGTCTGCCACGGTGCGGACGCCACCGGCCAGCAGGCCCTCGGCGCGCCGAACCTGACCGACCAGATCTGGCTTTACGGCTCTGCCCAGGCCACGATCGAAGAGGCCGTGACAAACGGTCGCGGCGGCGTGATGCCGGCCATGGGCCCGCGCTTCACCGACGACGGCGTGACGCTGAAGTCGCTTGCGGTCTACGTCCATTCGCTGGGCGGCGGCCAGTAAGAAGCCGCTTTGTCAGACAGTTGGACGGGCGCCTTCGGGCGCCCGTTCGCGTTTTGGGAAAGCCGCAGGGGAGGCGGGGATGGCTCTCCTGCGACATAGGGACGCCTCCCGGAAAAGATATACTTGCGCGAAATCAAAGACCGCTTTGATGCTGACGCATTAGGAATCGCTTGACTGTCGGGGCGCGTGTGACGCCCCATACCCCTGTTTCTTGAGGTCGACATGCGCACCGAGACCGAACCCGGCACTGCCGCCACCGGCGAAACCCTCTATGCCGCCGCGAAGAAGATCTACCCGGCGGCAGTCCAGGGCACGTTCCGCAAGATCAAGTGGGGCATTCTGATCGCCACGCTCGGCGTTTATTACATCACGCCGTTCCTGCGCTGGCATCGCGGTCCGGGCCAGCCGGATCAGGCCATTCTGGTCGATCTGCCGGGCCGCCGGGCCTATTTCTTCTTCATCGAGATCTGGCCGCAGGAGGTCTATTACCTCACCGGCCTTCTGGTCATCGCTTCCCTGTCGCTGTTCCTGATGAACGCGATCGCGGG
>JAGRKQ010000086.1:2816-14263 GCA_020442235.1 Hyphomicrobiaceae bacterium
CGCTCGGCGCGCATCCGCTTCGACAAGGCGTCCTGGTCGCTGAACAAGATTGCCCGCAAGTTCGCCAAGCACGCGACCTGGGTGCTGATCGCGGCGGCAACCGGCGGTGCCTGGGTGCTCTATTTCGGCGATGCCTTCGAGATCATGGGCAGCGTCTTCACCGGCCAGGCGCCGATGAGCGTCTATCTGTGGATCGGCATTCTCACCTTCACGACCTATACGCTTGCCGGCATCATGCGCGAGCAGGTCTGCATCTATATGTGCCCCTGGCCGCGCATTCAGGCCGCGCTCACCGATGACGAGGCGCTCAACGTCACCTACCGGGTCGACCGCGGCGAACCGCGCGCCTCGGTCAAGAAGGCCCGGGCAATGGAAGCCGAAGGCCTTCCGGCAGGCGATTGCGTCGACTGCAACATGTGCGTCAACGTCTGTCCGACCGGCGTCGACATCCGCAAGGGGCTTCAGCTGCCGTGCATCCAGTGCGGCCTGTGCATCGACGCCTGCGACACGGTGATGGACAAGATCGGCCGTCCGCGCGGGCTGATCGCCTATGACACCGACAAGAACATCGAGCACCGCGAACGCGGCGAGCATGTCGAGTATCGTCTCGTGCGCCCGCGCACGATCCTCTACACGGTGCTGATTTCCTGCATCGCACTGCTGATGACCTATGTGCTGGTCACCCGCACGATGGAGGACGTCAACGTCCTGCACGACCGCAATCCGGTCTATGTGCAGCTTTCTGCGGGCGGCGTGCGCAACGGCTATACGGTGCGCCTGCTCAACAAGATGCACGATGAACGCCAGTTCGTGCTCAGCGTCGAGGGGCTTCCCGGCGCCGAGGTGACGGCGGTCGGCCAGACGGGTACGGCAGAAAACGGATTCCCCATCCTGACGGTTGGCCCGGACACCACGCGCGAGTATCGTGTTCTGGTCGCCGTCGGTCCGGGAGGCTGGCAAGCCCCCTCGACGGATGTCGTCTTCACCATCACCGATGTTGCAAGCGGTGTGGCGGCTTCGGCAGATGACTTCTTCAAGGCGCCCTGAGAAGGGCGCCTGAAAGGCCCTTAGGGAGACAAGGCACGATGTCCACGACGGCGGATCGTCCGATCACCGGAAGAACGGTGCTGTACTGGCTTCTCGGCTTCTTTGGCGTGATGTTCGTCGCCAACGGCTTCTTCATCTACTTCGCGATGGAATCCTGGCCGGGAACCGTGACCGAGAGCGCCTTCACCGACAGCCAGAACTTCAACACCACGCGCAACGAGGCCCTCGATCTGCCGGGCCTTGAGTGGCAGGCCGGCGTCGATGTGGACGTGACCGCGCAGGGTCTGGCGATTGTCGTCACTCTTGGCGATGCGGCGGGCAATCCTGTCACGGGCCTTGAGCTTTCCGGCCTTGTCGGCCGTCCCGCCTCCGATCGCGACGATCACGTGCTGACTTTCGCCGAGGTGGAAGCCGGCCGCTATCGTGCCGAGGTGGAAACGCTGGGTGGCGGTTACTGGGCCTTGTCCCTGCGCGGGGAGCGGGGCGAACCGGGGCTCGTCTATGCCGATCAGCGGCGCATCCGCATCCCCTGAAATCGTGCCCGGCTCAGCGCCAGAAGCGGGGACCTTGCCGATGGGCGAGGGAACGGCTGCGCGGGACTGGTCGGCCTTTGCCACGCCGGACGAGGTTTCGGGGCGTGAAGGTGTGTGCCGGCTGGAACTCGCCGTCGACGGCATCACCTGCGCCGCCTGCATGGGCGACATCGAACGCGGTCTGATGAGCCTGTCGGGTGTTGAGCGCGCCCGGCTCAATCTGTCGACGCACCGTCTGAGCGTGGCCTATGACGCGGCAGCCCTGCCGGCGGAAGCCGTCGTCGGGCGCGTCGAGGCGCTCGGCTACAAGGCCTTCCCCTTCGATCCCGCCCGCCGCGACGACAGCGAGCGCGAGGAGACGAAGGAGCTTCTGCGTTCGCTTGCCGTTGCCGGCTTCGCGATGATGAATGTGATGCTGCTGTCGGTTTCGGTCTGGTCCGGCAATGCCACTGACATCACCGCCGGCACGCGCGATTTTCTCCACTGGGTCTCGGCGCTGATCGCCTTGCCCGCCGGCGCCTATGCCGGCCGCCCGTTCTTTCGCAGCGCCTGGCGCGCCTTGCGGGCCGGACGCATGGCGATGGACGTGCCGATTTCGCTCGGCGTGATTCTGACGCTCGCCCTGTCGCTAGCCGAAACGATCCGGGGCGGCGAGGAGGCCTATTTCGATTCGGCCGTCATGCTGCTCTTCTTCCTGCTGGTCGGGCGCTATGCCGAACGCGCCATGCGCCGGCGGACCCGGGCGGAAGCGGAAAATCTGGCCGCCCTACGCGCAGAATCGGCCACCCGCATCGACCCCGATGGCCGTGAGCGCATCGTGCCCTTGTCCGAAATCCGCGCTGGCGACCGGCTGGTCGTTGCGCCCGGCGCGCGCATTCCGGTCGATGCGACGGTGGAAAGCGGGGTCTCCGAGATCGACAAGAGCCTCGTCACCGGCGAAAGCGATCCGGAACGCATCGAGCCGGGTGCCAGCGTCTATGGCGGCACGCTCAACGGTTCGGGCGCCCTTGTCGTGGTGGCGAGCGCTGCCGCCGACAAGAGCCTTCTGGCCACGGTCGAGCGGCTGATGGAGGGGGCGATGGAAGCCCGCTCGCAGCGTCTCGACCTTGCCGACCGGGCAGCCCGGCTCTACGCGCCGGTGGTGCATTCGACGGCGGCTCTCACCTTGCTCGGCTGGGTGCTGGCGGGGGCCGGCTGGCATCAGTCCATCGTCATTGCCGTCTCGGCGCTGATCATCACCTGCCCCTGCGCACTGGGTCTGGCGGTTCCGGCCGTGCAGGTCGTTGCCGCGGGGGCGCTGTTTCGTTCGCGGGTTCTGCTCACCAATGGCAGCGCGCTGGAACGCCTCGCCGAAGTCGACATGGTCGTCTTCGACAAGACCGGAACGCTGACCGATCCGGAGCCGACTGCGCTCAATCTCGGCGACATGCCGGACGATCTTCTCGCCCTTGCCGGTGCATTGGCCCGGCGCAGCCGCCATCCCCTGGCGCAGGCGCTGGCGGGCGCCGGCACGCTCAGCGCCGAAAATGTCGTCGAGCATCCCGGCGAAGGGCTGGAAGGCAACGTTGAAGGCCGCAAGCTGCGCATCGGCTCGCCGGTCTTCTGTGCCGCGGAGAGCGAGGCCGAGGCGGTCCTGTCCCGCCATCCCGGCGCATCGGTGATCGCGGTTCACGCCGATGGCATGGCGCCGGCGGTTGCGGCCATCGTGCAGGCCCTGAAACCCGATGCGGCAGAAACGATCGCCGCCTTGAAGGCGCGCGGTCTTGAGATCGCGATCTTTTCCGGCGACCGCCCCGGCGCCGTCGCGGCTGTTGCCGACACCTTGCAGATTGCCGATCGTCGTGCCGGCCTCGGGCCGGAAGCGAAGGTCGCGGCGCTGCATGCGCTGGCGGACGATGGGCGCAAGGTGCTGATGGTCGGTGACGGGCTCAACGATGCCGCCGCCCTTGCCGCCGCGCATGTCTCGCTTTCGCCGGTCAGCGGCGTTGCCCTGGCCCGGGCCGCGGCCGATGCAGTTTTCATGGGCAACCGGCTGGCTCCCGTCATCGCGACCCTCGATGTCGCCCGTTCGGCGCGCGCCCGCATGACGGAAAATCTCGGCTTCTCGGCCCTTTACAACATTGTCGCCATTCCCGTAGCCGTTTCCGGCCATGTCACGCCGCTGATCGCGGCGCTGGCCATGTCGGCGTCTTCCATCATCGTGACGCTGAACGCCCTGCGCGCCCGCGCCTGATCCGGAGTTCGGTCTTGGACATCCTTCTTTATCTGATCCCGATCGCCCTGTTTCTCGGCCTGCTCGGGCTTGGTGCCTTTCTGTGGTCGCTGAAAAGCGGCCAGTTCGACGATCTGGAAGGCGCACGCTGGCGCATCCTGTCCGACGACGACATCGACGCCAAGGGTTCTCCCCGCGAGGACACCCACCAGGACTGAAGAGCGTGCCAAGGCGCTTCTGGTTGACCAAACGGAAAGATTTTGAGGCGAAAATCGCCGGCGTGATCGGGCGGATGGGGCGCCTGAACTAGATACCAGTCTGCGATGTCGAACGCTCTGCCACCTGTCGATCTGTCCGCGCTCGAAGTGCTCATTGTCGATGACAGTGTGCATATGCGCCGGATTTTCCGGTCGATCCTGAACGGCTTCGACATCCGCAAGGTGCACGAGGCCGAAGACGGCGCCGCTGCCCTGGAATGGCTGGAATCCAATCCGGCCGATTTTCTCTTCATCGACTGGGAAATGCCGGTGATTGATGGCGCCGAGCTGGTCAAGCTCATCCGCAATCCCGAGCATGCCGCCGCCTATATGCCGATCTTCATGATCACCGGCCACTCGACACGCTCGCGTGTGCGCCAGGCCACCAAGCTCGGTGTCAACGAGGTGCTGTGCAAGCCGATCGTGCCGCGCCACCTCTACCAGCGTGTTGTGTCGACGCTGCTCAATCCGCGCCCTTTCATCCGCACCGGCAATTACTTTGGCCCCGAGCCGCGCAAGCCCAAGATCGACCCTGCCGCGCGTCCCGCCGAAGCGCAGCCTGAGACGAATGCGCAAGACGTCGCCCTGATCTAGGGCCTGGCTCTCGGCGTTTTCCCGGGGATAAAAGCCCCGCTCATCCCCACGCCCCGCTTCCTGCCGATCCTTGGCGCACCAACAGCCCAGGGGCGATCCTTCATGCCGTTACCGATCCGCGAGCCGCGATGGCTCCCGCGTGCGCGCAGCTTCAAGGGGCTGCGCGAAATCAGGGGCAAAAGCCATGCCCCCGCCATCCTGTCCTTCTTTCGCGATGCCGGCTTTCCCGGCATCCGCCAGGACGAAGTGCCCTGGTGCGCCGCCTTTGCCAATGCGGTCCTCGCCCGAGAGGGGCTGGCCGGCACGCGCTCGCTGCTGGCCCGGTCCTTTCTCGGCTGGGGCGAAGCGCTGGATGGTCCGGCCATCGGGGCGCTCTGCGTCCTGAGGCGCGGCACGTCCGCCTGGCAGGGCCATGTCGGTTTCGTCGTCGGCTGGGACGAAGCCGCGGTCCAGCTTCTCGGCGGCAACCAGTCCGACAGCGTCAGCATCGAGCGCTATTCCCGCGCGCGGGTTCTGGGCTTTCGCTGGCCCAGGGGGGAAGCGCAGCCGCAGGCCGGCAGCGCGCTGGCCGCGACCACGAAGGTCGCACTTAACCTGCGCGATCTTCCCCGCCCGGCGGCGGGGCGCATCCGCCGGGTTCTGGCCCCCGGCACGCCGCTCGACATTGTCGAAACATGGCACCGTGTGCACGCCGAGGGCAGCGAAGGCTGGGTCTCTGCCCGCTATGTCGCAATGCCCGCCCGCTCGACATCCGACCCTGTGGAGGTTTCCCGATGACCCTTGTTCCCGAGCTTTCTCCGATGCTTGGCACGCTTGCCGCGCCTGAAACCTCCGGGGGTGTCGATTTCGGCTGGCTTGTCGATCTTGCCGCGCTTTATCTGGAACCGGCGCTCGTCACGCTGGGCGCGGCGTTCGTCGGATGGCTGGCAGGCAAGGCGGCCCGGCTGTTCGGCGCGACGATTGATGAAAAGCTCGCCGCACGCCTCCACGAGGCGATCGAACGGGCCGTCAGGGCCGGTGTGCAGGAGGTGGCCGGGCGTGTGCGCGGCCAGTCCCGCCTTGCCATCGAGAACGATCTTCTTGCCAGCGCGGCGCGCTATCTGGAGGCAACCATGCCCGGTGCCCTCAGCCATTTCGCCATCACGCCTGAAACCCTCGACCGGCTGATTCGCAGCCATCTTTCCGAGGAAACGCTGCACCGTCTGGAAACGGGCGAGGCGGGATGACGACCCATGCTTTGGCGCTTTTCGGTGTCCTTGTCGGCGCGTTTCTGGACTGGCTGGACGGGCGCCTTGCCGGCTGGCTCGAGGCGCGCCGCAGGCTGCGCGATGCCGCGCGCATCGAGGCGCTTGAAGCCGCGCTTGAAAGAGAATCGATCCGCCGCGAGGTGGTGGCGCCTGTGCGCAGCGAGCGCGATCTCGGCGCTCTGCTTGACGGCTTGTCGAAGCACGAATGACGCAGCCCGGCCATATCCTGCGGCCGGCCTTGCGCTCTTCTGCGAGGAGGGGGTCGTGTCGGTCAGCCCTTCGGTCGGGGCGGATCTGAGGCGCTGGCTCCGGCCGGACGGCACACTCCGGCCCGATGCGCCGCAAGGGGCGGAGCGCTTTCTGCGCGATCTTTCGGTGAACCGGGCCCTTGCAGCCCGGCTCTGTCTATCCTGAACGGGGGCGGGCCTTGCCGGTCAGCAGGGCACTTGCCGGTCAGCAGGGTACCTGGCTGCCATCGGCGGTGATGCACATCGGGCCCTCGGCATCGGCCGGGGCGCTTGCCGTTTCCGGGCTCGGCTCTGCGTTCGGGTCGGCGGTCAGAACCGGGGTCGGAACCGCGATGGTGGCCTGTGCCGGCGCATAGGAGGACGGAACCACCGTCTCGTGACGTGCCGGCACGCCGTAAAGCTCTTCGGCGTTGCGCACCGCATAGTCCTTGAAGCCGGTGCAGCCACCGAGGGCGAACAGCGAGGCCAGAAGAAGAATCGAAACGACGCGAGACATGATGCGCACCCGGCTTGGAACTGAAGACGGCTGCGATCATCAAATATTAAGGTTAACCGCCGGTTTCGATGGGCGCCCGTGGGGTGCATTCAACAGAACGCCGGGGGGTGAAGCCGGCGCGGGTTTCGGCTATGAGAGCGGCGCGCCGGTTCCTTCGCGGCGTTCAAGGACGGAAACCCGGACCGGTGAAACGGCTGATCGACATTCTGGGAGCCTTCGTGGCGCTGGTGCTTTTTGCACCGGTGATCGCCGTTCTGGTTGTTCTGATCCGCCGCGATCTTGGCGCGCCGGTGCTGTTTCGCCAGAAGCGGCCGGGCCTTCATGGCACCCCGTTCGAGATGATCAAGTTCCGCACCATGCGCGATGCCATCGGCGCCGATGGCGAACCCTTGCCCGATGGCGAACGGCTGACCGCGTTTGGCCGCTTCCTGCGTGCCGCAAGCCTCGATGAACTGCCCGAACTCTGGAACGTCCTGAAGGGCGAGATGAGCCTCGTCGGGCCGCGCCCGCTCTTGATGGAATATCTGCCGCTCTATTCGCCCGAACAGGCCCGCCGCCACGAGGTGCGCCCCGGCGTCACCGGCTGGGCCCAGGTCAATGGCCGCAACGCGCTGACCTGGGAGGAAAAATTCGCGCTCGATGTCTGGTATGTCGACAACCGCTCCCTTGCGCTCGATCTCAGGATCATCTGGCTGACCCTGCGCAAGGTTCTGAAGCGTGAAGGCATCAATGCCGCCGGCGAGGCGACGATGACGAAATTCACCGGGAGCGCGCCGTCATGAACGACCTTGTCGGTGTCTATGGTGCGGCCGGTTGCGGACGCGGCATCCTGCCGCTGGTGCGGGCGCAGCTCGCAGGCACGCGCACGCGTCTCGTCTTCATCGACGATGGCGCCGCGCCGGGCACCATCAACGGTCATGAGGTTCTGGGCTGGCAGGATTTTCTCGCCCTTGAGGCCGGCCGGCGCTTTGCCTGCCTCGCCATCGCCAATTCGCGCGTGCGCGAAACGCTGGCTGCCCGATGCGCCGAGGCCGGCGTTGCGCTCTTTACGGCCCATGCCGAAAATGCCGTCGTCATGGACGATGTCGTCATCGCCGAAGGGGCCTGCCTGTCGCCCTTCGTCACGCTGACCTCCAACATCCGCATCGGCCGGTGCTTTCACGCCAATCTCTATTCCTATGTCGAGCATGACTGCGTCATCGGCGATTTCGTCACCTTCGCGCCCGGCGCCAAGGTCAATGGCAATGTGGTGATCGAGGATCACGCCTATATCGGTTCCGGCGCGGTGATCCGGCAGGGCCGTCCCGGCGCGCCGCTGGTCATCGGCAGGGGTGCCACGGTCGGGATGGGGGCGGTCGTCACAAGGGATGTGCCGCCCGGCGTCACCGTCGTCGGCAATCCGGCAAAACCCCTGATCAAGGATTGATGATGCGCATCTGGCTCTCCCGCCCGCACATGTCCGGCCACGAGGAAAAGGCGGTGGCCGAGGCTTTCGCCTCGAACTTCATCGCTCCGCTCGGCCCGCAGCTCGATGCCTTCGAGGCCGCCGTTTCGGACTATCTCGGTGGCGGGCTCTCCTGCGTCGGTCTCTCCTCCGGTTCGGCCGCCCTGCATCTGGCGCTGCGCATTGCCGGCATCGGGGCGGGCGACGAGGTGTGGATTTCCTCCATGACCTTCGCCGGCGGCATTTTCCCGGTGCTCTATCTCGGTGCAAGGCCGCGCTTCTTCGATCTCGAGGCCGCGACCTGGACCCTTGACGTCGCCCGCCTGGCCGAGGCGATGGAAAAGGCCGCGCGCGAGAACCGGCTTCCCAAGGCGGTGATCCCGACCGATCTTTATGGCCAGAGCGTCGATCTGGAGCCACTGGAAGCGCTCTGCACCCGCCACGGCGTGGCGCTGCTTGTCGATTCGGCGGAAAGCCTCGGCGCGCTCTACAGGCAAGGCCGCAAGGCCGGCACCGGCGGCGATGCGGCGGTCCTGTCCTTCAACGGCAACAAGATCATCACNNCACCACCTCCGGCGGCGGCATGCTGGTGACGCGGCACCGGGCATGGGCGGATGAGGCGCGCTTTCTTGCCACCCAGGCGCGCGATCCCGCCCCGCATTACGAACACACGACCTACGGCTACAACTACCGCCTCAGCAATGTCTGCGCCGCCATCGGGCTTGGCCAGATGAGGGTGCTGGACGACAGGGTGGAAGCGCGCCGCGCCGTTTTCGACCGTTACCGCGAGGCCCTGTCGCGCCCCGGCATTGCCTTCATGCCCGAGCCGGATGGAACCAGGGCGACGCGCTGGCTGACCACGATGACCGTCGATGCGCAAATTCTCGGCCTTGGCCGCGAGGACATCCGCCTTGCGCTCCTGAAGGAGAAGATCGAGTCGCGCCCTTTGTGGAAGCCGATGCACATGCAGCCGCTGTTTGCCGGCGCGCCCTATGAAGGCACGGGTGTCGACGAGCGGCTCTTTGCCGATGGTCTCTGCCTGCCCTCGGGCAGCGACCTTACCGCCGCCGAACAGGACGAGGTGATCGGCCGCATCCTCGACTGCCTCGACGGGCGCTGAGGCTCAGCGCAGCCGCAACAGATAGAAGAAGGCGAGCCCCGCAACCCCGGCAAAGACGATGAAGGGGAAGGCGAGGAAGAGCATCAGGTTGGAACTGGCGATCCAGGGATGCATCGTCTGGATCGCATTGGGCGCGGCAACGACACCGTAAAGCGCGCCGGGGCGCTCGGAAAGCTGGCCGTTGAGCGCGTTTGCGATCCGCTCTGTCGCGCCGACGAGACGCAGCAGCGCTTCGGTCGGGGGCTGGCCGGGTGCGCCGGCCGCTTCCGCAGCGACTCCCGGTCCACCGAGCGAACGGGCGAAGCTTTCCAGATAGCGCACATCGGCGCGCACCGCCGCTTCGGCGGCGTTGAGGGGCAGATACTGCTGGGTCAGTTCGCGGATGAGGCGGAAACGCTCATTGTCGATCTGCGCGGCGATGACGGCCCCGGCATCGATGCCCGAAGGCTGCTGCACGATGATGTCGGCACTGGCCGCCGGGTTGACAGAACCGACGTTCGGCGCATTGGCGACGAAGCGCTCGATCAGGCTGTTGATGGCGTCCTTCTGCTGCACGACGGCAGCGGCCGCCAGTTCCCGGCGGGTGACAAGATCCTGCAAGGCCGAGCGGAAGCGTGCGCGCGTGTCCTCGCCGGCCGAAGCCAGTGCGGCGCGCAGGTAGCGGTTGAGCTCGACCGCTTCGAGGAACTCCAGCTGGGTTTCGATGTCGCGCAGCGTTAACCCGGTTTCGGCATCGCGCAGCCCGGCGATGTAGCCGTGCAGGCTGCGGATTTCGCGCAGGTTCTCGCGGATCGCGCTCAGAAGCGTGATGTGCGCGGCAAGATAATCGCCTTCCACGGCTTCGCTGGAGGACAGGAGGGTCGTCGTGGAGGCGAGCGTCGAGACTTCCACCACATTGAAGGCGCGTCCGGAGGCGACGGCGCGCTGCGCCCAGACCTGCGGGATGGCGTTGATCACCGACATGCCGAGCGCATCGGGGAAGGAACGGACCGAGGCGACGGTGAAACGGATTTGCGCCCGCGCCTGGCCGAGCGTGTCGAGCCGTTCGGCAAGCTCGCCTTCCAGAATGCGGCGTTCGGCATCGGTCAGCCCGCGCATCGCAAGGCGTTCATTGAAGCCATTGATGACGGCATCATTGATCGCCGAGACCGGCGCAATGCTGAGGCTGCGGGTGAAGGTGGCCATGCTCATCCCGAAGGATTGCAGGTCATGCGTTTCATAGACGGCGGCCAGAACGTCCGGCGCCAGAAGATCCGTCGGTGCGAAGGCAAGGCCGGAGGGGAAGCGACCCTGCGCGGCTCCGTCGAAATGAAACTCGACATTGGCCTTGTAACTGACGACCGAAGGCACGGTCAGGCGCACGACGAACAGGGCGACGATTGTCAGAAGCACGGCGCCAATGGCCGCGATTGCTGCCATCTTCACCGCGCCATTGGCGATGGCGAACCACCGGTCGATGTGCTGTTTCGTGATGATGTCCAGACCCGTTTCGCCGGGTTCGTCCTGCAACTCGGTTGTCACGATACGCCTCTCACCCACATAAGTCCGGTCCGCCGCAGACCTCTTGCCATGTTTTCGGTTGTGAGGCTAGGGAGCGGCGCAAAGGGGCAGGACGGCAACAGTTTTGTGTCCGCCTTCGGACCCGTCCGGTTCCCGACTTGTAACGCGATTCATAAAGCGTTAACCCCGGCGGCAGCGCTGCGCCGGGCGTATGGGGGAAGACCGGGCGATTCGCACACCGGCCGCGCGCACACAAGAACGATTGCAGGGTAGCAGACCCCGGAATGGCCAGAATCTTCATCACGGGAAGCGCCGGTTTCATCGGCTTCCACCTGGCGCGCTTGCTCCTGAAGGAAGGTCACACGGTCGCCGGCTTTGACGGCATGACCGACTATTATGACGTGCGGCTCAAGCAGCGCCGTCATCAGATGCTGCTCCAGAACGAGCGCTTCTCGGCGAGCGAAGCGATGCTGGAGGACGAGCCCCGTCTTGCCGGTGCGGTCGAAAGCTTCGCCCCTGACGTGATTGTTCACCTCGCGGCCCAGGCCGGCGTGCGCTACAGCCTGGAAAACCCGCGCGCCTATATCGACAGCAACATCGTCGGCACCTTCAATGTCATGGAGATGGCCCGCCGGCAGGGGGTTGGTCACCTTCTCATGGCCTCAACCAGTTCGGTCTATGGCGCCAATGAGGAAATGCCTTTCACCGAGCGCGAGAAGGCCGACACGCCGCTGACGATCTATGCGGCG
>JAGRKQ010000087.1 GCA_020442235.1 Hyphomicrobiaceae bacterium
GTAGTGCAGCGTGTAACCGATGCCTTCGCCATAGCCGAAGGCGCCGAAGAGAAGCACTTCCACCGCCCGCACCGGGCTTTCTCCAACGAACAGAACCACAAGACCGGCCACCGCGAAGGCCGCCGCCAGATTGAGCAGCGGAATGAGGCCGAGATCGACCCAGCGCGGCAGTTCGCCCCGGCTCATGCGCCATCCCCGGACGCATCCTGCGGCAGCGGTTCGAGCGTCAGCTTGCCGGTGCCGTCGAGCGGAAAGAAGGGATTGTGGGCGATCTCCCACAGATGCCCGTCCGGGTCGGCGACATAGCCCGAATAGCCGCCCCAGAAGACCTCCTGCGGGGCTTTCTGCAATCGCCCGCCGGCGGCGACGGCCTCGGTGGCCAGCTGGTCGACGCTCTCCCGGTCCGGGCAGTTGACGGCGAGCGTGATGCCGGAAAACCCGCCCTCCTGATCGGCAATGCCGGCATCCTCGGCCAGCGCGGCGCGGCCATAAAGCCCGAGCACGATGTGGTGCCCGGCCAGGAAGGCGACCGCCTCCTGGCTTGCGGCCGTATCCTGCCAGCCGAGCGCGGTGTAGAACGCTTTGGCGCGCTTCAGGTCGCGAACGCCGAGCGTGATCAGCGAGACTTGGCCCTTCATGCGGCATCCTCCGTGCCGGAAAGTCCGGCCATCATCAGCCCGATTTCCCGTTCGTCGGTTTCGGAGGGAATCCGTTCGCCGACGATCTCGCCCGCGCACATCACCAGGATGCGGTCGGCAAGGGCGAAGATTTCCTCCAGCTCCACCGAGACGATGAGGATCGCCTTGCCGGCGTCGCGCATCGCGATCAGGCGCTTGTGGATGAACTCGATGGCGCCGATGTCGACGCCGCGTGTCGGCTGGCCGACGAGAAGAACGTCCGGATCGGTTTCCACCTCGCGGGCAATGACGATCTTCTGCTGGTTGCCGCCGGAAAAATTCGCCGTCTTCAGCCGGCAGTCCGGCGGGCGGATGTCGTAGGCCTCCATCTGGCCGCGCGCGCGCCGGCGCACCCGGTCGACGGAGAGGGACACGAGGCCGCCCAGTTCCGCATCGTCCTGATGGCCGAGGATGGTGTTCTCGTTCGCCTCGAAGGCCTTGACGAGGCCGGTGCGCAGCCGGTCCTCGGGCACATGCGCGATGCCGTTCCGGCGCGCCAGCGCCGGGTCGGCGGGAAGCGGCGCGCCCTTGAGGAGCACCGTGCCGGAACTGGGCCGGCGCATGCCGCAGAGCGCTTCCAGAAGCGCCGACTGGCCGTTGCCGGAAACGCCGGCGATGCCGACGATCTCGCCGGCCCGCACGCTCAGCGAGACCGACTTCAGCCGCGCAATCCCCTTGGCGTCCCGGACGGTGAGATCGCGGGCCTCCAGAACGCTTTCTCCCGCCGGGCGCGTGGTCTTGTCGACCTTGAGAAGAACGCGCCGCCCGACCATCGCTTCGGCGATGTCCTCGACGCTGGTTGCCTTCGTCTCAAGGTGGGCGACCATCGCCCCCTGCCGCATGACGGAGACGGCATCGGTGACGGCCATGATCTCGCGCAGCTTGTGGGTGATGAGAAGGACGGTCTTTTCCTGCTCCTTCAGCTTCCTGAGAATGCGGAAGAGATGGTCGGCCTCTTCGGGCGTCAGGACGCCGGTCGGTTCGTCGAGGATCAGGATGTCGGCGCCGCGGATCAGCGCCTTGAGGATTTCCACGCGCTGCTGAAGCCCGACGGGCAGATCCCCGACGACGGCGTCAGGATCGACTTCCAGCGCATAATCGCGCGCCAGCGCCTTCAGCCGGGCCCGGATGTCGTCGCGCCCGCGGGCGAGAAGCGCGCCGCCTTCAGCGCCGAGCATGACGTTTTCCAGCACCGTGAACGGTTCCACCAGCATGAAGTGCTGATGCACCATGCCGATGCCGCTGGCGATCGCATCGCGGCTGGAGCGGATGGCGGCGGTCTTGCCGTGGATCGCGACCGTGCCGGCATCGGCTTCATAGAAGCCGTAGAGGATCGACATCAGCGTCGATTTGCCGGCGCCGTTCTCGCCGACGATGCCGTGGATCGTGCCCGGCGCGACGTCGAGATCGATGGCGCGGTTGGCGTGCACGGTGCCGAACCGCTTGTCGATGCCGCGCAGGGAAATCGCCGCCGCCCGGCCGTCAGGGGATGTGTTCATGGCTGAACGCATGGCCTCGTCCGCTGCGGGCTGGAAGGCGGACGGGCCGTGTCCGGGCCCGCCTGCTCTCCTCGTCCCGAAGGCCGTTTATTCGACCGGACAGGTCTCGTCGGCCATGTAGTCATGCACCGTCACGCTGCCGGCGATGATCGCTTCGGCGGCGGCGTTCACGGCCGTTTCCATCTCCGGCGTGACAAGGTCGCGGTTGTATTCGTCGAGCGCATAGCCGACGCCTTCCTCGGCAAGGCCGAGCACGGTGACGCCCGTCGTCCACTCGCCGTTCATCGCCGCCATGAAGGTGTCGACGACGGCGGTGTCGACGCGCTTCAGCATCGAGGTCAGGACGTGGCCGGGATGCAGATAGTTCTGGTTGGAATCGACGCCGATGCCGAGAAGGCCGGCATCGGCCGCGGCCTGAAGCACGCCGATGCCGGTGCCGCCGGCAGCGTGGTAGACGACGTCCGCGCCCTGCGCGAACTGGCCGCGGGCCAGCTCGCCGCCGCGCACCGGGTCGGTCCAGGCCGCGCCCGTCGTGCCGGTCATGTTCTGAAGCACGACCGCCTCCGGGTTCACCGAGCGCACGCCCTGCACATAGCCGCAGGCAAACCGCCGGATGAGGGGGATGTCCATGCCGCCGACGAAGCCGACCGTGCCGGTTTCGGACGCCATGGCCGCCAGAACGCCGACAAGGAAGGAGCCTTCCTGCTCCTTGAAGACGATCGAGCGCACATTCGGCAGGTCGACCACCATGTCGATGATGGCAAAGCGCGTGTCGGGGAATTCGCGCGCCACCACCTCGACGGCGGCGGCGTGGGAAAAGCCGATGGCGATGATCGGGTCCATGCCGCGCCGGGCGAAGTTCCTCAGCGCCTGTTCGCGCTGGGTGTCGTTCTGAAGCTCGAAATCGGCGACCTCGATGTTGGTCTCGGCCTGGAAGATCTGCGCGCCGTTGAAGGCGGCCTCGTTGAAGGATTTGTCGAAGCGGCCGCCGAGATCATAGACGATCGCGGGGCGGAAATCGGCCAGGGCTGCGGTTGCAAGCCCGATCATCAGCGCAAGGGCGCCAAGCAAGCGTGTCATCATCTGCCTCACCTCTCGTGGGGGCCGGCTTTTCGCGTGGGCCCGATGCGCCGGGTCTTGGATGTGCCCGGTTCAGGCGGCAAGCAAAGCACGGCTTGAACGAAAGTGCATCCCTCTTTCAGTGCCGTTTGCGTGCACCGGTCTGCGGTGCGGCGGCAAAGGGATCTTCCGGCCAGTCATGCTTGGGGTAGCGCCCGCGCATCTCCTTGCGCACCTCCTGCCAGCTGCCGCGAAAGAAGGCCGGAAGGTCGCGGGTCACCTGGATCGGACGCTGGGCGGGCGAGAGCAGTTCCAGAACCAGCGCGATCCGCTCGGGACCGACCGTCGGATGGGTGGAAAGACCGAAAAGTTCCTGCACCTTGAGCCGCACCGTCGGCCCGGCCTCCGCCTCATAGTCGATCGGGTGGCTCCTGCCCGTCGGCGCGGTGAAGGAAGCCGGCAACAGCCGGTCGAGATCGCCCATGCGGTGCGGGCCGAAAAAGAGCTTGAGGGCTTCAGCCACGGTGGCGGCATCGAGCTTTGCGAGCGCATCGGGGAGCCCGAGAAACGGCCCCAGCCATTCGGCAAGGGCAAGGCGCAGCGCCGCATCCGAGAACCGCTCCGGCGCCATCAGCCGCAGCCGGGCCAGAAGCCGCGACAGGGCGGGTGCGGACGGCAGAAGCGAAAGGCCCCTGTCGGCGATGAAGGCGCAAAGCGCATCCTGCGATTCCGGCCCGGTTGCCGGGGCCGGATGGGCGTCGAGCACCAGCGCGCCGAGAAGGGTTTCCTCGCGCACCCTGACGCCGCGCGAGCCGGGGTCGACGCTGATCGTGCGGCGATGCGTGATCGCATCGGAAAACAGGCGCTCGACGGCGTCACGCATCAGCGGGGCGGCAAGGCGCACGCGCGCATCGGCGCCCGCACCACCGAGATCGGCCAGAACCGCCAGCTCCGGTTCCGGCATGAGGCTTGCCGGCTCCAGTGCCGCGCCGCTGCCGCTGCGCAGGCGGTAGGCTGAAGGCCCGCGCCGCATGGCGATGCGGTCGGGATAGGCGAGGGCCAGAAGCGGCCCGATGGCGCTGTCATCGGTCGCAGGGCTCAAGCCGCCGCCGCCGAGCCGGCTCGCAAAGCGTCTTGCATCTTCGGCCCGCTGGCCGCGCGCCCTGAGGAAGCCGGAAAGCCGTGCCCCCGCATCGACGGCACTGCCGCCGAGTCCCGGTTCGGAGAGCATGACGGCAAGATGCGCCGCCAGCGGCCGCTCTTCGGCGCGCGCTCCGCTGACCATGCGGGCAAGGCGCGGATGCAGGGCAAGGCCGGCCATCGCCTTGCCGTCAGCGGTCAGAAGGCCGTTAGCATCGAGCGCGCCAAGATCGCCGAGGAGCCTTCGCGCGGCGGCGACGGCCGGGGCTGGCGGCGGATCGAGAAAGGCGAGCGTCTCTGGATCGCGGACCCCGAAGGCGGCCAGCGCCAAAAGCATCTGCGACAGATCGGCGGTGAGGATTTCCGGCTTGTCGGCGGCGGCGAGCGATCCCGTTGCGGCCTCCTCCCAGAGCCGGATGCACAGGCCCGGTTCGAGGCGCCCGGCGCGCCCGCGCCTCTGGTCGGCGCTTGCCCGCGAGACCTTGACCGTTTCCAGCCGCGTCAGCCCGCTGGCGGCGTCGAAGCGCGGCACCCGAGACAGCCCGCCGTCGATGACGATCCTGACCCCTTCGATGGTGAGGCTGGTTTCGGCGATGGCGCTCGACAGCACCACCTTGCGCCGGCCGGCCGCGGCGGGACGGATGGCGGCATCCTGCGCGCCCGGCGGCAGCGCGCCATAAAGCGGAGCGATGTCGACATTGCCCGCAACGCGGTCCTCCAGCCGCTCGGCAGTGCGCAGGATCTCGCCCTGGCCGGGCAGGAAGACGAGGATCGAGCCGGTTTCACCCGCGAGCGCGTCCACAACCGCATCGGCGGCCGCGTCCTCGATGCGCTGGCGGGGCGCGCGCGGTCTGTGGCGCGTTTCCACCGGAAACATCCGCCCCTCGCTGCGGATCACCGGCGCATCGCCGAGCCGCGCGGCAAGGCCTGTCCCGTCGAGCGTTGCCGACATCAGAAGCAGCCGGAGATCGGGGCGCAGCGCCCCTTGCACGTCGCGCACCAGGGCAAGGCCGAGATCGGTGTCGAGCGAGCGCTCATGCACCTCGTCGAACAGCACCGCGCCGACGCCCGGCAGATCCGGCGCGTCGAGGATCATGCGGGTGAAGACGCCTTCGGTGACGACCTCGATCCGGGTCCTGGCCGAAACCCGGCTTTCGTAACGCACCCGCAGGCCGACCGTCGCCCCGACCGCTTCGCCCAGCGTTTCGGCCATGCGCCGGGCGGCGGCGCGCGCGGCGAGGCGGCGCGGTTCCAGCATGAGGATGCGTCCGTCGCCGCGCCATCCGGCATCGAGCAGCGCCAGCGGCACCCGCGTCGTCTTGCCCGCGCCGGGCGGGGCGATCAGCACTGCCGTGGGCGATGAGGAAAGCCGCTCCACCACCTCGGGCAGGAACGGATCGATGGGCAAGGCGTTGGCAAAAGAGCGGGTCATGGAGGCTCATGCTGCGCAAGGCGCCCGGCCGCGCCTTGCATGGTTAAGCCCCCTTTAAGCCAAAGGCTCGAAACTTCAACACGTCGTCCCGGCCGGGCGGCGGTGTCTGCAAGGAGTATCGGCCATGTCACGCATCCCCTTTGTCACCGGCATCATGGCGCTTCTGACGCTGGCGGGTGCGGCCTTTGCCGATGGCTCCTCGGTGGTCGAGGCGCGCTGGCCGCGCGGGGTGGAAGCGATCATCACCAGCGTGACGGCGGCGCGGCTGCACTCCGAGCTTCAGGACCGCATCGCGGTGAACACCAGCCGGCGGCGCGGCGACCGGCTGGCTGTGCGCGCCGGCACCGATGCGACCCTCGTCACCGGCTCCATCCCGCCCCGCCAGTAAACCCGCCCGAAGGCCTATCGGTCCGAAATCGCGATCAGCGAGGCGTTTCCGCCGGCGGCCGCCGTATTGACCGTCACCACCTGTTCGATGGCGAAGCGTGCAACATAATGCGGCCCGCCTGCCTTGGGTCCGGTGCCGGAAAGCCCGGAGCCGCCGAAGGGCTGCACCCCGACCACGGCGCCGATCTGGTTGCGGTTGACGTAGATGTTGCCGGTGTCCATCGCCGCGACGATTTCGTCCACCTTCGATTCAATGCGGCTGTGAATGCCGAGCGTCAGGGCAAAGCCGCTGGCGCGGATCGTCTCCAGCACCCGGTCGAGCGCACCGGCCTTGTAACGCACGATGTGCAGCACCGGTCCGAAGACTTCCCTCGTCAGTTCCTGCGCATCCTCAAGACGGATGATCGTCGGCGGCACATAGTGCCCCTGCGCCAGCGCGCCGCCCGGCCGCGTGCCCTCGAAGATCACCCGGCCCCGTTCGCGCCAGCCCGCGACATGCGCCGCGATGGTCCTTTGGGCATCGGAATCGATGACCGGCCCGACATCGCTGGCAGGATCTTCCGCATGGCCGATGACGAGGGCGCGGGCCGCGCCGACGATCATCGCTTCCATGCGTTCGGCAATGTCTTCCTGCAGGAAGAGAAGCCGCAGCGCCGAGCAGCGCTGGCCGGCCGAGCGGAAGGCGCTTGCCACCACATCGTCGGCAACCTGCTCGGGAAGCGCGGTGGCGTCGACGATCATGGCGTTGATGCCGCCGGTCTCCGCGATCAGCGGCACGATCGGTCCGTCCCGTTGCGCAAGCGTGCGGTTGATGATGCGTGCGGTTTCGGTCGAGCCGGTGAAGACGACGCCGTCGCAGGCCGGATCGGCGACGAGCGCCGCGCCGACCCGCCCGTCGCCGGGCACGAGGTGCAGCGCCGCCCTGGGAATGCCTGCCGCATGCAGGATTTCGACCGCCCGCATGGCGCTGAGCGGGGTCTGTTCGGCCGGTTTGGCCACGACCGCATTGCCGGCGGCAAGCGCCGCCGTCACCTGGCCGGTGAAGATCGCCAGCGGGAAGTTCCACGGGCTGATCGCGACGATCACCCCGCGCGGCTTGAGGCGGAAGAGATTGCTTTCCCCGGTGGGGCCCGGCATCGCGGTGGTGCCGGAAAAGAGCCGCCGCGCCTCGCCCGCATAATAGCGGCAGAAATCGACCGCCTCGCGCGCATCGGCGATGCCGTCGAGAAGCGTCTTGCCCGCCTCGCGTGCCATCAGCGCGGCAAGCCGTTCCAGTTCGCCCTCCATCATCGCGGCCGCCCGCTCCAGGGCGCTGGCGCGCGCCTCGGCGGATAGGGCTGCGATGGAGGCGCGCCCGGCGGCCGCGGCCTGCATGGCGGCTCTGGCGGTTGCGGCATCGGCCTCGATGACGCTGCCGGCCGGGGTGGATGCATCGCAGGGGGAGAAGAGCTTGCGTTCCGTGCCCGTTGCCGGCGTGCCCTCGCCTGTGGGCCGGGCTGTTGTGACAAGAGGCGCCTCATCGAGAGCCTGCCTCAGCGTTGCGCGCATAGAGCGCAGGCCCGGTTCCAGCCCGCGCGCCAGCAGCCGCCCGCCGAGAACGTCGCGCGGTGCCGGGATGTCGGGATGCATCACGCCGTTGCGGGCGATGTCTTCGGAGGGGCGCACCAGAAGGCTGTCGACGGCAATGTCCTCATCGCCCACGGCGGCAACGAAGGACGAGTTCGCTCCATTTTCCAGGAGCCGGCGCACCAGATAGGCGAGAAGGTCGCGGTGCCCGCCGACCGGCGCATAGATGCGGCAGGCCGCGCCCCGTTCCTGCTTCTGAAGCGCCTCGTAAAGGCCTTCGCCCATGCCGTGCAGGCGCTGGAACTCGTAGCCATCCGTGCCGCCGGCCAGCGTCACGATCTCGGCGACCGAAAGTGCATTGTGGGTGGCAAATTGCGGAAAAAGCCGTGGCCGCGCCGAAAGAAGCCGGCGCGCGCAGGCAAGATAGGAAAGGTCCGTGACCGCCTTGCGGGTGAAGACCGGATAGCCGTCGAGACCGCGTTCCTGTGCCCGCTTGATCTCGCTGTCCCAATAGGCGCCCTTGACGAGCCGCACCATGAAGCGCCGCCCATGCGCTTTCGCCAGCGCGTCGATGTGGTCGATCACCGCAAGGGCGCGCTTCTGATAGGCCTGGATGGCAAGGCCGAAGCCGTCCCAGCCGGCCAGCGAGGGATCGGCGACCGCCCTTGTTATGACATCAAGCGACAGTTCCAGCCGGTCGGCCTCCTCGGCATCGACGGTGAAATTGAGATCATGCGCCTTTGCGGCGCGCGCCAGCTCCAGAAGGCGCGGCACCAGATGGGCAAGGACGGCCCCTTCGTGCAGGGCCTCGTAGCGCGGATAGAGCGCGGAGAGCTTCACCGAGATTCCGGGCCGGTCGGGCAGGGCGGCATTGCCGGCCTTGCGCCCGATCGCCTCGATCGCATCGGCATAGCTTTGATGATAGCGCCGCGCATCTTCTTGCGTGCGGGCACCTTCGCCGAGCATGTCGAAGGAGTGGCGATAGCCTTCCGCGCGCTGCTTGCGGGCCCGGTCCAGGGCGCCCTCGATGGTTTCGGCCAGCACGAACTGATGGCCCATGATGCGCATCGCCTGACGGGTGGCGGCGCGCACCGCCGGCGTGCCGATCCGCCGGACAAGGCTGTTGAGAAGCGCAGCCGGCGTTTCGCCCGGCGAGACGATGCGGTTGGCGAGCCCGAGCGCCCAGGTGGAAGCCTCCACCAGCCAGGCTTCGCCATGGCCTTCGTGATGGGCGAAATCGGCGCGCGTCAGCTTGTCTTCGATCAGCCGGTCGGCGGTGGCCGCATCCGGCACCCGCAGCAACGCTTCGGCCAGCGTCATCAACGCCAGGCCTTCGCGCGTCGACAGGGCGTATTCGCGCAGGAAATCCTCCACCCCGCCCAGCCCCCGGTCGGCGGACCGGATGGCCTCGATCAGCCCGCGCGCCCTGCCACGCACGGCTTCGCTCGCGGTCCTGTCCAGCCGGGTCGCAGACAGGAGATCCTGAGCGAGTTCAAGGTCGTCGGGCGCAAAGGGTGCGTTGAAAGTGTCTGTCGTCATGCCGGCTCTCCCATGCTGACAGGAGAGTTTAGGGCATGCTTCGCAGACTTCTTCCAGTGGCCCCGATTGTTTCCGTAGTGGAAAAGGCTGATAGCAATTGAAGCATATCCATGCCATTCGATAGCGTGGGAAGGAACAACGCCGCCAAAGGGTGAGGAAAAATTGGACGACCGTCCTGCACGCCACAGACTCAAGATCGACACACGCGGCCGCACGCGCACATCGCGGCCGGGTAAAACAGTCGACCTGAAATTTCTCGCCGAGCTCCTTGGCGTTTCCAAGGGCACGGTGTCGCGCGCCCTCAACGATTACCCGGAAATTTCCGAGGAAACCCGCCGCAGGGTCAAGCAGGCCGCCGAGCAGCATGGCTATCGGCCGAATCGTGCCGCGCGGCGTCTGTCGACGGGCCGTTCGGACACCATCGGCTTCGTGCCACTGCAAGACGCGGTTCCCGATTTCCAGCCGGCTTTCCTGCGCGGCCTGACCACGACCATGACCAAGGCCGGAGGCGATCTCATCCTCTCGCCGGCTAGCGATCTTCAGACGGCCTGCTCGATCATCGACCGCATGGTGCTGGACGGGCGCGTCGACGGCCTCATCATCCACGATCCGCTGCCCGACGACCCGCGTCTCGACTACATGCAGAAGCGCGGCCTGACCTATGTCACGCTCGGGCGCACCGATTTCGCCGATCCGGCCCCTTACGTCTTCATCGACGATGCCGTCGCGACCCGTTCGCTGATTGGCGCGTTGCGCGAACTGGGCCACGAGCGCTTTGCTTTCTTCGCCGGCCATGGCGATTCTTTTGCCGTTCGTCAGCGCTGCGAAGGCTTGCGGTCCGCTTGTTCGGCATCCGGCTCCGCCTTCGAGGAGGCCTTCCTTTCGGGCGACAAGGATGCGGCGGCCGAACAGTTCCTGAAGATGACGAAGGCGACGGCGGTCCTGTGCGACTGCGATCTGACCGCGCTTGCCCTCATCGCGGCGGCGCACCGCATCGGCCTTCGGGTTCCGCAGGACCTGACGGTGATCGGTCACGGCAACAGCAGCTTTGCCGCCCACACCCTGCCGGGGCTGTCCACCATCGGCTGGTCGGACGAGCAGGTCGGTGCGCGTCTTGCCCGCCTGCTTCTGGACGCGGTTGCCGATCCCGTTGCGGCGCCGACGCGTCTGCGCGTTCCGGCCGAGTTCATCGCCAGAGGCTCGCACGGTCCCGCGCCGCGCGGCTGAACACCCGATTTCACGTCAAAGTGTGCGCCCCCCGGCGGGCGCGGGCTTGACCTTGCGGCACGCCTGATCCCTTCTCGAGCGCAAGCCTTCGGGAAAAGAGGAAAGGGACAGCGCAATGATCCGCACCATGACGGCAGGGGCCACGACGAGGCGATCCATTCTGGCAGGCACGGCGCTCGCCGCCGCGGCGCTGGGCCTTGCCGCGTTTGCCGGCGCGGCGCGGGCCGAGGGCGGTCCCGATCTTTCCGACTTTGCCGCCATCGAGGCGGCCGCGCGCGGCCAGACGGTCTATTTCCACGCCTGGTCCGGGGCGCCCAACATCAACGCCTATATCGAATGGGTGGGCGATGTCGTCGAGGAGCGTTACGGCATCGAACTGGTGCATGTGCCCGTGACCGATACGGCCAATGTCGTCGGCATCATCGTCGCCGAGGACGCGGCGGGCCGGCGCGAAGGCGGGTCGGTCGATCTGGTCTGGATCAACGGTGAAAACTTCGTCGCGCTGAAGCGCGCCGGGCTCCTGCTGGCGCCGGACGGAGAAGGGTGGGCGCAGCGCCTGCCGAGCTATGCCTTCGTCGACACCGAAGGCAATCCGACGACCACCATCGACTTCACCGAGCCGACCGAAGGGCTGGAGGCGCCCTGGGGCACGGTGCAGCTGTCCTTCTACTATGACAGCGCCGAGGGCCTCGAACGTCCCGCCGACGTGGAGGCGCTGGCCGCCTTTATCGAGGCCAATCCGGGCCGCTTCACCTATCCCCAGCCGCCCAACTTCCTCGGAACCACCTTTCTCAAGCAGGTTCTGGCCGGGCTGATCGACGACCCGCAACGCCTTCAGGCGCCGCTGGCCCCGGAGGACGCGGCAGAAGCGCTGGCTCCGCTCTTTGCCTGGCTCGACCGGGTGCATCCGCATCTGTGGCGGTCCGGGCGTGCCTTTCCGGCCGACCAGGTGGCGATGGCGCAGCTTTTTTCCGACAGCGAGATCGCCATCGGCTTCGCCTTCAATCCGGCGGCGGCCTCGGCGGCGGTGCTGCGCGGCGAGTTTCCCGAAACGACACGCTCCTTCGTGTTTGCCGGCGGCACGCTTGCCAACAGCCACTTCGTGACCATTCCCTTCAACGCCAGCGCGCCGGAAGCGGCGTTGGTCGTCGCCAATTTCCTGATGAGCCCCGAGGCGCAGCTGGAAAAGCAGAACCCAGAAGGCTGGGGTGATTTCACCGTGCTCGACGTGACCCGTCTCGACGCGCAAACCCGCGCTGCCTTCGAGGCACTCGACCTCGGGCCGGCAACGCTGGCGCCGTCCGATTTCGGTCAGGCCATTCCCGAGCCGCACGCCAGCTGGGGCGAGGCGATCGAACGGCTCTGGGCGGAACATTACCAGGGTTGACGGAGACGCAGGCCGGGGCATGCGCAGCGAACCGCTTCCCGCCGTGATCCGTCTTGCGCCGGCGCTGACGATCCTTCTGCTTGTCGGACCGCTGGCGGCCGGACTTCTCGGCGTTCTGATCGTGGCCGGCGGCGGGGTGGAGGCCTTTTCCGCCGGTATCGGTCTGGGCGGGGCGGTGCAGGCGGTTTTCGCCGCGCCGGGCATTCTGCGCTCCCTGGCTGTGCCCCTGGTCGCCGCGCTGGCAACCACCGCCGTGGCCTTGGGCGTCACCTTCCTCGTCATGGCGGCCTTTTACGGAACGCGCGCCTTTGCGGTGCTGCGCCAGCTGGTCGCGCCGCTGCTTTCCGTGCCCCATGCCGCCGCTGCCGTGGGGCTCGCCTTCCTGATCGCGCCGTCCGGGCTTGTCGCCCGGCTTGTCTCGCCCGGCCTCACCGGCTGGGTTCGCCCGCCCGATGCCCTCATCGTTCATGATCCGCTCGGCCTTTCGATGATGGCGGGGCTCGCGGCGAAGGAAATGCCCTTCCTGATGCTGGTGGCGCTGGCCGGGCTCTCCGGCCTTCAGCCGGGGCGGGCCA
>JAGRKQ010000088.1:0-481 GCA_020442235.1 Hyphomicrobiaceae bacterium
CGCGAGCTTCTGACCTACATGATGGAAGACCCGCGCAACATCTCCACCTGCACGCATCTCCTGTTCTGCGCCAAGAACATGGAACGCATCGGCGATCACGCGACCAACATCGCCGAGCGGGCCTATTACATGCAGACCGGCGAACAGCTGACCGGCGACCGCCCCAAGCTGGACACCGTTCTGGCCGAGGGCGAGGCCTGATCTCATGCGGGCGCCCGCACCGGCATCCGGACACTCTCTGAAACCGGCGATCCTCGTGGTCGAGGACGAGGCGGATCTGGCGCTTCTGTTGCGCTACAACCTCGAAGCCGAGGGCTATGAGGTCGATACGGTGGCGCGCGGCGACGAGGCCGAGACGCGGCTGAAGGAGCGCAGTTTCGATCTCGTCCTGCTCGACTGGATGCTGCCGGGGCTTTCCGGCATCGAGCTGTGCCGCAGGGCGCGCTCGCGCGAGGAAACCCGGGCCCTGCCCATCGTCATG
>JAGRKQ010000088.1:567-4187 GCA_020442235.1 Hyphomicrobiaceae bacterium
CTTCTCGCCCGCGTCGGCGCCATCCTGCGCCGCGCCCGGCCCGAAGTCGTTTCCGACAGGCTGACGGCGGGCGACATCGAGCTTGACCGCGAAACCCGCCGGGTGCGCCGCGCCGGGCGCGAACTGCATCTCGGCCCGACCGAATACAAGCTCCTGGAATTCCTGATGCGCGCGCCCGGCCGTGTCTTCACCCGCGAGCAGCTGCTTGATGGTGTCTGGGGGCACGACGTCTATGTCGATGAACGCACCGTGGATGTGCACATCGGACGGTTGCGCAAGGCGGTGAACCGGGGTCGCGCCCGTGATCCCATCCGCACCGTGCGCGGCATGGGCTACGCCTTCGACGACCAGTTCGGCGGCAGGGGCTGAAACGTCCGTTCCTTCCGCGCTGTCCTGCTGCATAAGGCAGGGCGCGCAACAAAAAAGGCCGGCTCGGAGCCGGCCTTTTCTGTTCATATGGTGCCTTGCCTCAGGCGCGCTTTTCGCGCCGCCGCTCGGCCGGGGCCTGATAGGCGATGCGGCAATGATAGGCGCAATAGGGCGCGGAAACGTTCGCCTCGCGGCCGCAGAAATGAAAGTCCCGTTCGGTCGGATCGCCGATCGGGAACTTGCAGGTCGCTTCCGTCAGCTGGTGGATGGTGAGGCGCGGGCTCTCGCCGAGTTCGACAAGTTCGATATCGGCGCGGCGCGACGGCAGCACGACGATTTCGGCCGCGGTTTCCAGATCCGGGGAAGCCTTCAGAGCCGTTGCACCGATGGAAACGGGGCGCGTTGCCGAAGGCCGGCGCGAGGCCGGCGCCGTGCTGCGCGGCTTGCGCGCCTTGGGTGCGGTCGTGGTCGTCGGCTTGCCGCGGCCCGAAAGGCCGAGACGATGCACCTTGCCGATGACGGCATTGCGTGTCACGTCGCCGAGTTCGGCGGCGATCTGGCTGGCGCTGGCTCCATCGAGCCACATTTTCTTCAGCCGTTCCACGCGTTCGTCCGTCCAGGCCATTGCACCTCTCCTGAATGGTTATAACTTTGCAGAATCAATCTTCGCCGGGGTGGCAAGTGCCACCCTGACACAAGGTCTTGTAGGCCGAAGAAAAACGCCGCACGAGATGTCGTTAACCGACTGTTAAGAATCTAAAGGGCGCCAGACTCGGTGACAAGAGTCGCATGGGAAAAAAGCGTGTAAAAACGCCCCCCTCAGGGTTCCTACGATAAGCCCTTGGCAAAGGGCACAAAATTGACATTCAGGGCTGTCTATGCCTATGGAGAAACCCTTGACGGCGCTGCCTCGCCCGGGGCGGCGTTTTTTCGTTTTGGGCCGGTTTTCCGGCGGTTCTTGGACAGGCATGACAATGACGGACAGTGCGCTCTTCACGACCTATGCGCGCGCGCCTCTCGCCTTCGAGCGGGGAGAGGGCGCCTATCTGTGGTCGACGGACGGGCGACGCTATCTCGACTTCATGGCCGGAATTGCCGTCAACGCCCTGGGTCACGCCCATCCGCATCTTGTCGAGGCGGTGAAGAGCCAGGCCGAAAAGCTCTGGCACGTCTCCAACATCTTCCAGATCCCGGACGGCGAAAGGCTGGCCGAACGGCTGTGCGAGGCGACGTTCGCCGATCGCGTCTTCTTCACCAATTCCGGCGCCGAGGCGGTGGAAGCGGCGATCAAGACCGCGCGTCGTTACCACTTCGCCAAGGGCCAGCCCGAGCGCACCCGCATCGTCACCGTTTCCGGCGCCTTCCACGGGCGCACGCTGGCAACGATTGCCGCCGGCGGCCAGGAAAAATATCTGGAAGGCTTCGGACCCAAGGCCCCCGGCTTCGAGCAGGTCGCCTATGGCGACGACAAGGCGCTGGAGCACTGGATCGCCGATCCCGAGACCGCTGCGGTCCTGATCGAGCCGGTGCAGGGCGAGGGCGGCGTGCGCGCCTTCCCGCTCGAGGTCCTGAAAGATCTGCGCCGGCGCTGCGACGAGACCGGCGTGCTTCTGGTGCTCGACGAGGTTCAGACCGGCGTCGGCCGCACCGGTCATCTCTTCGCCCATGAGGCGGCCGGCATCACGCCGGACATCATGGCGGTGGCCAAGGGCATCGGCGGCGGGTTCCCGGTCGGCGCCTGCCTTGCGACGGCCGAGGCGGCCAGCGGCATGGTGCCGGGCACCCACGGGTCCACCTTCGGCGGCAATCCGATGGCCATGGCCGTTGCCAATGCGGTTCTCGATGTCGTGCTCGACGAAGACTTCCTGCCGCATGTGCGCCGCGTTGCCGGCTATCTGAACCAGAGGCTCGGCGGTCTCGTCGACAGCTTCCCGGATGTCTTTGCCGACCAGCGTGGCACCGGCCTCATTCTCGGCTTGAAGGCGAAACTGCCCAACACCGAGATCATCGCCGCCGCGCGCGAGGAAGGGCTGCTCGTCGCCGGCGCGGGCGACAATGTCGTGCGGCTGCTGCCACCGCTGATCATCACCGAGGCGGAGGTCGATGCCGCCGTCGATCTTCTGGAACGGGCCGCCGCAAGGGTGCGGGCTGCCCACGCCGCAAAGGGGGCCGCATGATGGCCGGAGCACCGAACGGCGCAAAGCGCGACTTTCTCGATCTGACCGATCACGCGCGCGAGGACTTGCGCGCCATTCTCGATCTGTCCCGCGACCTCAAGGCCAGGGGCCGGGGCGTGAAGCGTGGCGAGGGCCCGCTTGCCGGCAAGGTGCTGGCGATGGTCTTCGACAAGCCTTCGACCCGCACCCGCGTTTCCTTCGACGTCGGCATGCGCGAACTGGGCGGCGAGACCCTGATGCTGACCGGCCAGGAAATGCAGCTCGGCCGCGGCGAGACCATTGCCGACACGGCCCGCGTCCTGTCGCGCTATGTTGATGCGATCATGATCCGCATCCTGTCCCATGAGGATCTGGTGGAACTGGCGGAGAACGCCACCGTGCCGGTGATCAACGGGCTGACGCGCGCCTCCCATCCCTGTCAGGTGATGGCCGACATCCTCACCTTCGAGGAAAAGAAGGGCGGCATCGACGGGGCGAAGGTTGCCTGGACGGGCGATGCCAACAACGTCCTGCACAGCTGGATCGACGCGGCGACGCGTTTCGACATCGAGCTGCGCATCGCAACGCCGCCCGAGCTTGCCGTCGAGCCGGCGCGCATCCGCGCCGCGCGCGAGGCGGGCGCCAAACTTGCCGTCACCAACGATCCCTATGAGGCGGTGGACGGCGTCGACTGCGTCATCACCGACACCTTCGTTTCCATGGGTGACCGGGAAAAGGAACGCCGCCACAACCTGCTCATGCCCTATCAGGTCAATGAGCGGCTGATGGCGACGGCCCACAAGGACGCGGTCTTCATGCACTGCCTGCCGGCGCACCGCGACGAGGAAGTGACCGCCGCCGTCATCGACGGGCCGCAGTCGGTCGTCTTTGACGAGGCGGAAAACCGTCTTCATGCGCAAAAGGGCGTTCTTGCCTGGTGCTTCGGGGCCGGCGCGTCTGCGTGAACGCCATGGCGGATGAAGCGGTGGCAAGCCTTGGCGAAGACGATCTGACGCTTCCCTTCCAGGTGGAAGCGCTGGATGTGCGCGGCCGCGTCGTCCGGCTCGGCCCGGCCATCGATGCAATCCTGAAGCG
>JAGRKQ010000088.1:4296-10914 GCA_020442235.1 Hyphomicrobiaceae bacterium
GTCTCGATGCTGGTCGTCGACTTCATCGCGCCCGGTTCGCTGCGGGCGACGGCCCGTTACGACGAAGATGCGCTGGCTGCTGCCGGTGCGGGCGGGAAGGCGGGCGCGCTGCACGCGCCGGAGCTTCTCGGCAAGGGTTATCTCGCTCTCACCGTCGATCAGGGGCCGAATATGAGCCGCTATCAGGGCGTGGTGGCGCTCGATGGCGAGAGCCTGGAAGCGGCGGCGCGGGCCTATTTCATGCAGTCCGAGCAGATCCCGACCCTGATGCGCCTGGCTGTTGGCGAGAATGTCGGCGCCGGCGGCGAGCGCCACTGGCGCGCCGGGGGGCTCTTGCTGCAATTCCTGCCCGACGATCCGGCGCGCATTGCCCGCTCCGACCTGCCGGCCGGCGATGATCCGGCAGGAACGCCCCCCGCCGAGCCCGATCACGACGATGCCTGGGTCGAGGCGGAGGCGCTGGCTGCGACCGTGGCGGACGACGAATTGCTCGATCCGAAGCTGGGTGCGAAGGCGCTGCTCTACCGGCTCTTCCACGAGCGCGGCGCCACCGTCTTCGAGCCGGCACCGATCGAGGAATGCTGCCTCTGTTCGGCTGACCGCCTGAAAGGCATCTTCACCAGGTTCACCGACGAGGAACGCCGTTCCATGGTCGTCGACGACAAGGTGGAGGCGACATGCGAGTTCTGCGGCCGCCGCTATGTGTTTACGGCTGAAGAAATCGGGGCCTGACGCGCCTCAATTCGCCCAGAAGCGCGGCACGAACAGCACCAGCACGGTGAAGATCTCCAGCCGGCCGATCAGCATGCCGACCGACATCAGCCACTTCGCGGCCAGCGGCACCTCCTTGAAATTGGAAGCCGGCCCGATGGCCTCGCCAAGGCCGGGGCCGACATTGGCAATCGCCGTCGCTGCGCCGGAAATGGAACTGATCGTGTCCATGCCGGTGAAGACCAGCGCGATGGCGAGCATCGAGAACAGCCCGAAGAACAGGAACAGGAACGCCATCACCGAGCTGATGACGTTCTGTTGCAGCGCGCGGTCGTTGAAACGCAGGTGAAAGACGCCGTTCGGATAGGTGATCTGGCGCACATGCTTGCCGATCACCTTGGCGGCCACCTGGATGCGGAACACCTTCATGCCGCAGGCGGTCGAGCCGGCGCAGCCGCCGATGAAGGTCAGCGTCAGGAACAGCGCGACCGCGAACGGCCCCCAGCCATTGTAGTCATGGGTGGCGTAGCCGGTGCCGGTCATCACCGAGATGACGTTGACCATGGCGTGACGCAGCGCTTCGGGCACCTCGAAATGGCCGCGAATGGCGATCGCCGCGGTCATGGCGGCAATCGCCGCGCCGAGAATGAAGAAGAAGCCGCGCACCTGCTCGTCGCGGATCAGAGCGCCGGGCTGGCCGCGCAGCGCCTGCACATAAAGCAGGAAAGGCAGCGAACCGATCACCATGAAGACGATGGCGACAACATCGACGGCAAAGCTCTGGAAGTGGCCGATGGAGGCATCCTTGGTGGAAAAGCCACCCGTGGCGACGGTCGTCATGGCGTGGTTGACGGCGTCGAAGGCCCCCATCCCGGCCACCATATAGGCAAAGGCGCACAGCGCGGTGAAGGCGGCGAAGATCAGCGTCAGCGAGCCGGAGATCTGGGTCGCGCGCGGCATGATCTTTTCCGGCGTCTCGAAGGCTTCGGCCTTGAAGAGCTGCAAACCGCCGACCTGCAGCATCGGCAGCACCGCGACCGCCATCACGATCACACCGAGCCCGCCAAGCCATTGCAGCAGCGAGCGCCACAACAGGATGCCGGGCGGGGCGGTGTCGAGCCCGACGATCACCGTCGCGCCGGTGGTGGAAAGCCCGCTCATCGCCTCGAAGAAGGCATCGGTATAGTGCGGCACGGTCTCCGACCACAGGAAGGGAAAGGCGGCGAAGGCCGGCAGGATCGTCCAGGCGGCAACGGTCATGACGATGGCCTGGCGCGCGCCGAGGACGGTGGAGCGTCCGCGCCCCGTTGCGGTGAGGCCAAGCCCGATCATCAGCGTGATCAGCGAGGAAACGGCAAAGACCTGCCAGTCCGGATTGGCGACTGCCGCGTCCACCAGCGCCGGGATCATCATGGTGACGCCGAGCGTGGCGAGCAGCGCGCCGACAATCGTCAAAATCGGGCTGAGGTCGAGCATGGGTCAGTTGAGGCTTGTGATCGCGCCGGGAAGGTCGAGCGAGAAGGGGGGCACCTGCGCCTTGAAGGTCTCCTTGCCGAAACGGCTCATGATGAAATGGCCTTCCATGGACCCGGAAGGCGTCGGCAGCGGACAGCCCGAAGTGTAGCGGTGGCGCTCGCCGGGCGCGAGAACCGGCTGTTCGCCGACAACGCCGGGTCCGCGCACCACCTCTTCCTGCGCCAGGGCATCGGTGATGTGCCACTCACGGGAGAGAAGCTGCACCGTTTCCTCGCCGCGATTGACGATCTCGATCGTGTAGGTCCAGAAATAAAGACCGTGCGCCGGGTCGGAGCGCTCTTCGCTATAGGCAGGGGCAACCGTGATCTCGATCCCCTCGGTTGTGGCGCGATACATGAACGCTTCCCCCTGACCGGTCTTTTGCGCTTCACTTGGGGTAGGACGTCCCGCTGCGGGCGTCAATTGACCAGGCAGGGGGCTTTCAATGCTCGATGGCGCGATGCGCAGGCTGATCGATCCGCCGCTCAACCGGGCGGGTGCCGCGCTGGCGCGTCTCGGCGTCACGGCAAACGCCGTCACGCTTGCCGGCGCTGGCGCAGCGCTGGCGATGACGGCGGCTTTGGCGCTGGGCGCGCTTGGCTGGGCGCTCGGTTTTCTCGCCCTGTCGCGGCTGGCCGACGGCCTTGATGGTGCGATTGCCCGAAGCGCCGGCAAGAGCGGCTTCGGCGGCTATCTCGACATCGTCTGCGATTATGTCTTCTATGCCGGGGTGCCGCTGGGCTTCGCGCTCGCCGACCCGGCCATGAACGGGGCGGCGGCGGCCGGTCTTCTGGCCGCCTTCTATGTCAATGGCGGCACCTTTCTGGGCTATTCGGTGCTGGCCGAACGCCACGGGCTGGAAACGGCCACGCGCGGCGTCAAGTCGCTCTACTTCACCGGCGGGCTGGCCGAGGGCACCGAGACCATCGCCGTCTTCGTGGCGATGATGCTGTTTCCGGCCGCCTTCGTCTGGATCGCCTGGGGCTTTGCCGCGCTCACCGCCGTGACCGCGGCATCGCGCCTGCTTCTGGCCGCAAGGGTCTTCGGCGGCAAGGCCTAGTCCGCTCAGACCGCTTCCAGCGCGGCGAGAAGATCAGCTTCGAGATCGGCCACATCCTCAAGCCCGACCGAGAGGCGCAGCAGCGCATCGGATATGCCGAGCTCGACGAGATCCTCCTTGGACAGCCGCTGATGGGTGGTCGTCGCCGGATGGGTGATGAGGCTCTTGGCATCGCCGAGATTGTTGGAAATGAGGATCAGCTCCAGCGCCTTGCACAGCCGGAAAGCGCCCTCCTTGCCGCCTTCGGTCTCGAAGGCGACGAGCGTGCCGCCGCTTGCCATCTGCCGGGCGATGATCTGCGCCTGCGGATGCTCGGGCCGGCCGGGATAGAGCAGCGTCTTCACCTTGGGGTGGCCAGCCAGCACATCGGCAAGATGCGCCGCGCTCGCCGCCTGCGTTTCCACCCGCAGCGCAAAGGTCTCGAGGCTCTTCAGCAGCACCCAGGCATTGAACGGGCTGATCGAGGGGCCGGTCTGGCGCAGGAAGGTGTGCAGATGGTCGGCAACCCATTTTTCGCTCGAAAGCACGACCCCGCCCAGGCAGCGGCCCTGCCCGTCGATGTGCTTGGTCGCCGAATAGACGACGACATCCGCGCCCAGCGCCAGCGGCTTCTGGTGCAGGGCGGTGGCAAAGACATTGTCGACGACCAGAACGGCACCGTGCTCATGCGCGATGTCGGCAATCGCCGCGATGTCGCAGACTTCCAGCGTCGGATTGGTCGGGCTTTCCAGGAAGAGAACCCTGGTTTGCGGACGCATGGCCGCGCGCCAGGCATCGAGATCGCGCCCGTCGACGAGGGTGGAAGGCACGCCGAAGCGCGGCAACAGGTCCTCCACCACATAGCGGCAGGAACCGAACAGCGCCCGCGCTGCCACCACGTGATCGCCGGCCGAAAGCTGGCAGAGCATGGCCGCCGTCACCGCGGCCATGCCGCTCGCGGTGGCGCGCGCCGTCTCCGCCCCTTCCAGAAGCGCCATGCGTTCCTCGAACATCGCCACGGTGGGGTTGGAAAAGCGCGAATAGATGAAGCCGGGATCCTCGCCGGCAAAGCGGCGCTCGGCAGCTTCCGCATCCGGATAGACGAAGCCCTGGGTCAGGAACAGGGCCTCGCTGGTCTCGCCGAAACGGGAGCGCTCGCTGCCGCCATGAACGAGAAGGCTGCGGGGACGAAGCGGGGGACGGGTCATGTTTCTGGGTTCGCTGCAAGGCTCGAAAAGACGCAGGCTCTTCGATAAGCCGGCATGCGCGCCGCGTCAAAAGCTCTGTTATCCAATGCGGCATTGGCAACAGCGCTTGGCCCGCCTGCCGCCATTCGCTAACACGAAACGACAATCCGCTTGGGGGATGGCATCGCATGAGCGACGAGATCGGGATTCTGCCCTGTCAGGCGATCGCAGCGCTGGGGCAATCGGGAGCGATTGCGACCGAGCGGCCCTTCGATGCCGATCAGATTCAGCCCGCCAGCCTCGATCTCAGACTGGGTTCGGTCGCCTGGCGCATCCGCGCCAGCTTCCTGCCCGGCCCCGAGGCGAGCGTTGCCGAACGCGCCGAACCCTTGATCCTGCACCGCGTGCCGCTCGATGAGGGAGCGGTGCTGGAAACGGGCTGCGTCTATCTCGTGCCCTTGATGGAACGGCTCGACCTGCCCGACGGCGTTGCCGCCTTCGCCAATCCGAAAAGCTCCACCGGGCGGCTCGATATCTTCACCCGCGTGATCGCCGACAGGAGCCGCGCCTTCGACCGGGTGGGCGAGGGCTATCGCGGCCCGCTTTATCTGGAAATCGCGCCGCGCACCTTCCCGGTTCTGGTGCGTGCCGGCTCGCGCCTGTCACAGATCCGCTTCCGGCGCGGGGAAGTGCGCCTCAGCGACGCCGACCTCACCGCGCGCCATTCAAGGGAGCCGATCCTCTCCGGCGGCGAGGCGGTGTTCTCCGACGGCGTCACGGTATCGGTCGATCTTGCCGGCGAGGCGTTCGGCGGCGTGATCGGTTACCGCGCCCGCCGCCACACCGGTGTCGTCGATGTCGACCGCAAGGCCGCCTGCCGGATCGCCGATTTCTGGGATCCGATTCCGACCCCGGACAATGGCCGGATCATACTGGAGCCGGATGCCTTCTACATCCTCGCCTCGCGCGAGGCCGTCGCCGTGCCGCCCGACACGGCGGCCGAGATGGTGCCGTTCGACCCGCTCGTCGGCGAGTTCCGGGTGCATTATGCCGGTTCTTCGATCCCGGTTTCGGCCATGCGAGCGCCGGCGGCATCGGCGCGCGCGCCGTTCTGGAAGTGCGCTCGCGCGAGGTGCCCTTCATCCTGGAACACGGCCAGACGGTCGGCCGGCTGATCTATGAAAAGATGGCCAGCCTGCCCGAGCGGCTCTATGGCGCGGGCGCGGGCTCCAATTATCAGGCGCAGGGCCTGAAGCTGTCCAAGCACTTCCTCTGAGCGCCGTCAGGACCGCTTCTCGGCCAGTTCGCTGCGCAGCGCCCGCACTTCCTGCGACAGCCGCGCGATCTCTTCCGCGATCAGTTCCTGATCCTTGTGGATCTTCTCGCGCGCTTCGTCGGCGGTCGCCTCATGCTCGGCCTGCATGGCCGAGACGATGATGCCGATGAAGAGATTGAGCACGGTGAAGGTGGTGCACAGGATGAAGGGCAGGAAGAACGTCCAGGCCCAGGGATAGACCGCCATCACCGGGCGCACGATGCCCATCGACCAGCTTTCCAGCGTCATCACCTGAAACAGCGTATAGGCCGAAGCGCCGATGCTGCCGAACCACTCCTGAAAGTCCGGGTTCGGATCGGAACCGAAGAGCTTCGTCGCGATCACGGCAAAGACGTAGAAGACGAGGACAAGCAGCACGACGATCGAGCCCATGCCGGGCAGGGCCGCGACCAGCCCGCCAACCACCCGGCGCAGCGAGGGCACGATGGAAACGAGCCGCAGGATGCGCAGGATGCGCAGCGCGCGCAACACGCTGAGGGCCCCGGTCGCCGGGATCAGCGCGATGCCGACGACGATGAAATCGAACACCCGCCAGGGATCGTGGAAGAAGCGCAGGCGGTGCACATAGGCCCGCGCCAGAAGCTCGATCACGAAGACAGCGAGGATGATCTTGTCGAAAGCCGTCAGCAGCGCGCCGTAACGCGCCATCACGGTCTCGCTGGTCTCAAACCCGAGCGTGATGGCATTGAGGAGAATGAGGATCGTGATTGCCGTTTCCGTGCGCCGGTCGGCAAGGAAGGAACGCACGCTGTCGCGCATGGGGGCTTCCTGTGAAAGCGGGCCGCCGAAGCGGCCCGCAAATCTGCAAGTCGGGCTTGTGATGGGCTGAC
>JAGRKQ010000089.1:0-1034 GCA_020442235.1 Hyphomicrobiaceae bacterium
GACCGTGCCGCCGATCTCGCAGATGACGAAGTCGTAGCCGTCATTGCCGTCGAGGATGAACGCCTTGATCGCGTCGGTGACGTGCGGGATCACCTGCACGGTCGCTCCGAGATAATCGCCCCGGCGTTCCTTGCGGATGATCTCCTGGTAGATCCGCCCCGTGGTGATGTTGTCCATCTTGTTGGCACTGCGCCCGGTGAAGCGCTCATAGTGCCCGAGGTCGAGATCGGTCTCGGCACCGTCATCGGTGACGAAAACCTCGCCGTGCTGGGTGGGGCTCATCGTCCCGGGATCGACATTGAGATAGGGGTCGAGCTTTCGGATGCGAACCGAATAGCCGCGTGCCTGGAGCAGCGCCGCAAGTGCCGCTGCCGCAATGCCTTTTCCGAGCGAGGAAACCACGCCGCCGGTGATGAAAATATACCGCGCCATGGGGTCCCTTCTTTAACGCCGTTCTGCCGATTCGCCAAAAGGAAAGGCCGAACGAAGCCCGGCCTTTCACAACATTCTGCAGTTCCGTCGGGGAACCTTGCGGGCCGCGCCTATTGCGAGGTCGGGACCTGCGGTTCCGCCGGCAAGGCCGGCTCGGCCGGAGTGGCCGGTTCGGCCGAAACAGCGGGCGTCTCGACGGGCGCCGCCGCCTCGGGTTCAGTCGCCGGGGGATCCTGCGGTGCCGGCGTGCCATCGGTGGCTGCGGGCTCGCCGGACGGAGTATCAGCCGCCGGTGTCTCGCCGCCAGCCGGTGCGTCGGTTGCCGGCGTATCCGTTGCCGGGGCCTGGCCGCCAAGCTGTTCCAGCAGCGAGCGGTCGCTGCCCGGCTGCGGCTCTCCTGCCGCCGGCTCCTGCCCACCGGCATCCGGCTGAATCTGGGTGGTCGGAATGTTGTCGAGAACCGAGGTCGAGCGGTCGAGACGCGCAAGCACGGTGAGGCCGATCGAAGTGGCAAAGAAGGCCGCCGCCAGAACCGCCGTCGAACGGGTCAGGAGATTGGCCTGCCCGCGCGAACTCATGAAGCCGCCGCCGCCGCCGATTCC
>JAGRKQ010000089.1:1087-4567 GCA_020442235.1 Hyphomicrobiaceae bacterium
AGGTGGATGAGGATGAGCACCGTTTCCATGGGAAACCCGAATTCTTCTGCGCGCGAGGGCGCGGGTCGGCAGGCGTCATAGACGACGCAGGACCAAAACGCCACCCTTGCCGGATGGCGAAGTGGACCCTTTTCAAGCCGGTTTCAAGTCAGGCCTCTGCCGGGGCGGCCCGCGCAATGCCCAGAAAGTCCGCTGCCTTGAGGCTGGCACCGCCGACAAGCGCGCCGTCGACATTGGCAATGGCCAGCAATTCGGCCGCGTTGCCGGGCTTCACCGAGCCGCCATAAAGGATGCGCATCGTCTCGCCTTCGGCACCGAGGCGCTCTTTCAGGAGCGTGCGGATGGCAAGGTGCACCTCGGCCACATCCTCCGGCGTCGGCGTCAGCCCGGTGCCGATGGCCCAGACCGGCTCATAGGCGATCACCGTATCGGCGGCCTCGGCGCCGCTCGGAAGGGATTCGGCAACCTGCTCGCTGACGACTGCGAGCGTGCGCCCCTGAAGCCGCTCCGCCTCGCTCTCGCCGACACAGATCACCGCACAAAGCCCGGCACGGTGTGCCGCGCGCGCCTTCTGCTGCACCAGTGCGCTCGTCTCGCCATGGTCGCTGCGCCGTTCCGAATGGCCGACGATCACCGCCGAGGCGCCGAGATCGGCGAACATTTCCGCCGAAAGATCGCCCGTATGCGCGCCCGAGGCCTGCGGATGGCAATCCTGCGCCCCGACCTGCACCGGCTTGGTGCCGATCGCCTGCATGGCGGCAGAGACCAGCGTCGCCGGCGGGCAAATGAGGATATCGGCGGCATGGAAAAGCGCATCGTCCGCATCGGCGACAAAGGCTTCGATTTCCGCAACGGCCCTTTGCAGGCCGTTCATCTTCCAGTTTCCCGCAATCAGCGGCCGAACGCCCGGCGTTGGCATGGCTGTCTCCCGACTAAAGATCCAATGGCGCCCGAATACCCCTCCTTGAGGCCGAGGCCAAGGCCAAGCGTTGCTTCTGGCATCTCGACCTTTCGGCGCAACTGTCTTAAAGCGCTTGGCAACGTCCTCGACCCCGGCCGAAATCACGGACCTTTCTGACCATGCTGAATGCCCTTCGCCGCTCCGCCGCTTCCTCGATCTCGAAGATCTTCATCGCGCTTCTTGTGGTGTCCTTCGCGGTCTGGGGCATTTCGGACGTCTTTCGCGGCAATTCGCAGCAGACCGTAATGCAGGTCGGCGATGCGCGCATCTCCGCCGAAACATTCCGCCTGTCGCTGAACCGCGAACTGGCGCTGCTCTCCCAGCAGGTCGGCCGCGAAGTGACGCTGGAACAGGCCCGGCTTTTCGGCTTCGAGCGCCAGCTTCTCGGCAAGCTCGCCACCGACGCGGCCATGGATGCCCGCGCCCAGCAGCTTGGCCTTGGCCTTTCCGAAGAACGCCTCGGCGCGCGCATCGCGTCCGATCCGATCTTCGATCAGGTGGGCGGCTATGACCCGCGCATCGTGCGCCGTCTGTTGCAGGCCTATGGGCTGACGGAGGCCGATTTCGTCGCGGACACGCGCAATCTGGCCATGCGCCAGCAAATGGCGCGGGCGCTGGTCGGCGGCATGCAGGCCCCGCAGGCGATGATCGAGCTGGGCTTCCGCTACCTCAACGAACAGCGCAGCGTCTCCTACTTCATCCTCGATCCCATCGACCCGGCAACGGTCGAGGATCCGGATGAAGAGGCGCTGACCGCATTCTTCGAAGAAAACCGCGAAGCCTATGAAGCCCCGGAGATGCGCTCCTTCGTGACGCTGGCGCTGGTGCCGAACGCCATCGTCAATCCGGACGCCATCACCGACGACCAGATCGCCGCCGATTACGAGGCCAACCGGGCCCGCTATTCCACGGAAGAGCGCCGCCGCGTCGTCCAGCTTCTGTTCCAGAGCGACGAGGCCGCAACCGCGGCCCGCGAACGCCTTGTTGCCGGCGAAACGCCCGAGGCCATCGCCGACGATGCCACCCTTTCGGCCACGCTGACCGAATTCGGCACGGTTGAGCGCCGCAGCCTTGTCGAGGATGCGATCGCCGAATCCGCCTTCTCGCTGGAAACGAACGGCGTCAGCGAGATCATCGAGGGGCGTTTCGGGCCGCGCCTTGTCTATGTGGCCGAGATCCTGCCGCCCGAGACGCGCCCGCTGGAAGAGGTCAGCGACGAAATCCGCCAGAACCTCGCCCTCACCCAGGCGGATGAGGAAATCTTCTCCCTGTCCGAGGCCATCGAGGACGCCCGTGCCGGCGGCGAGACGCTGGCTGAAATCGCCGCTCGTTACAGCCTCACGCTGGAAAGCTTCGACATGATCAGCGGCGACGGCAAGGACGCGGCCGGCGAGGACGTCTCCCTTCCGGAGGCCGAAGGGCTTCTGAGCAAGGTGTTTGAAAGCGACATCGGTCTGGAGAACGACTATCTGTCGCTCGGCGCGCGCGGGTTCCTGTGGTTCGAGGTCACCGACATCACCCTCGCCCGTCCGCTGGAACTGGACGAGGTGCGCGATCAGGTGATCGCCCGCTGGAAGGAAGATGCGGCCGAACGCCTGCTTCAGGAACGTGCCGACGCCGTCTTGGCCGAAATCCGCGAAGGGGCCACCCTCGAGGCCGCCGCCGAAGCCAATGGCGTCGAGGTCCAGAGCCTTGATGGCGTGACGCGCGAAACCGAGGAAGAAACGCTGGGCACGGCCTTCGTGGCTGCCGTCTTCGAGGGCCCGCGCGACTCCACCGGCCAGGTGGAAACGGCGGACGGAACGGCCCGCATCCTCTTCCGCGTCGACAACACCGTCGTGCCGGCCTTCTTCATGACCTCCGAGGACGCCGAAAACGTCGCCCAGAATTTTGCCGCCGCGCTTCAGGACGGCCTTCTGACCCAGATGGTCGGAGCCATTCAGGACGACCTTGGCGTGCGCATCAATCAGGGCCTTGTCGACCGCCTCACCGGCGCCAGCCAGTAGCGGGCGCAGAGCGGCCCGAAAGCCGCACCCCGGGGATCCGCCATGCAGTTTTCACCTGACAGCGACAGCTTTCGCAAAGTCTATGATGCCGGCAGGCCGCAGGTCGTCTCCACCCGGCTCGTCGCCGATCTGGAAACGCCCGTCTCCGCTTTCCTGAAGCTGGCCGGCACGCGCCCCAACGCCTTTCTCTTTGAATCGGTTGAAGGCGGCGCGGTGCGCGGGCGCTATTCGATCATCGGCCTCGAACCCGACCTGATCTTTCGTGCTGAGGCAAACCGGGCCGAGATCAATCAGGCGCCGCATGTCGACCCGGCCGCGTTCTCTGCGCTCGAAGCTCCGACGCTCGATGCCCTGCGCGCTCTGATCGAGGCCGGACGCATCGATCTTCCCGAAGACCTGCCGCCGATGTGCGCCGGCATCTTCGGCTATCTTGGCTACGACACGGTGCGGCTGATCGAGGAACTTCCCGACATCAATCCCGATGTGCTGGGCCTGCCGGACATGCTCCTCATC
>JAGRKQ010000090.1:0-5516 GCA_020442235.1 Hyphomicrobiaceae bacterium
GGTCGAGCCGATGCAGCGCAGCGTGCCCGAGGCCAGCGCCGGCTTCAGAAGGTTGGAGGCATCCATCGCCCCGCCGGAGGTCGCGCCCGCGCCGATCACCGTGTGGATTTCATCGATGAACATGATCGCGCCGGGATAGGCCTCGATCTCCTTGATGACCTGCTTCAGCCGCTCCTCGAANNTCGAAATCGCCGCGATAACGCGTGCCGGCCAGAAGCGTGCCCATGTCGAGCGAGAACACCGTGGCATCGGACAGGACGTCCGGCACGTCGCCATTGACGATGCGGCGGGCCAGTCCCTCGGCGATTGCCGTCTTGCCGACCCCCGGATCGCCGACCAGCAGCGGATTGTTCTTCTGGCGCCGGCAAAGCACCTGGATGGTGCGCTGGATTTCGCGGTCGCGCCCGATCAACGGGTCTATGCGCCCCGAGCGGGCCTTCTGGTTGAGATTGACGCAGTAGGAATCGAGCGCCTCGCCCTTTTTCGGCCCCGGCTCGTCCCCGGGTTCCGCCTTCGGCGCTTCCGTGCTGCCGCGCGCCGGGCGCTGCGGCGTCATGCCGGGCCGCTTGGCGATGCCGTGCGAAATGAAGTTCACCGCGTCGTAGCGCGACATATCCTGCTGCTGCAGGAAATAGGCGGCATGGCTTTCACGCTCGGCGAAGATCGCGACCAGCACATTGGCGCCCGTCACCTCGTCGCGGCCCGAGGACTGCACATGGATGACAGCCCGCTGGATGACCCGCTGGAAGCCGGCGGTCGGGCGCGGCTCTTCCGTGGACGCGGTGACAAGGTTTTCCAGCTCGCCCTCGATATAGGTCTCAAGCTGTGTGCGAAGCGTGTCGAGATCGACATTGCAGGCCTGCATGACACTCGCTGCATCCTCGTCGTCGATCAGGGCGAGAAGGAGATGTTCGAGCGTTGCGTATTCGTGGCGATGTTCCCCGGCCAGCGTCAGCGCCTGGTGAAGAACCTGCTCAAGGCTTCGCGAGAATGATGGCAAGTGGATGTGACCTCAGTTGCGTTCCATGATGCATTGCAAAGGATGCTGGTTCTTGCGCGCGCAGTCCATCACCTGGGTGACTTTGGTTTCGGCAACTTCGTAGGTGAAGACCCCGCACTCGCCGACGCCATTCTGATGGACGTGCAGCATGATCCGCGTCGCATCGTCGCGGCCCTTGTTGAAATAGTGCTGGAGGACGTGCACGACGAAGTCCATCGGCGTGTAGTCGTCGTTGAGAAGCAGCACCCGATACATGTTCGGGCGCTTCACCTTCTCGCGCGTCTTCGTGGCAAGCGAGGTTCCGCGATCGGGAACACCCGAACCGGAACCGCCTTCCCCATCGCCGTTCATGACCGGCATCCAACCCATCTTGGCGTCACCCTGGCTGCGCGTCGCTGATTTGCATCGTTACCCGAATATAGGGCGCTGCAAAGCGTGGCGAAAGGGCAGCATGCTGCAATGGCAAACACGAAAAACCCGCCCGGCGAAACCGGGCGGGTCGATCGGATCTCGATCCCTCTTTCGAGGGAAGAAGATTACTTCGTGATCGCGGCGAACATGCCTTCGAACGGCTTGTAGGCTTCCTTGGTCATGTCGACGACGAGGTCGTTGACCTTGGTGACCTGGCCGACAAAGCCTTCATAGGCCGACTTGGCATACTCGGACTGCACTTCGATCACCTTGTCGAGCGACTTGGCGCCGGCGAGCTTCTCGACGACGGCAGAGCCTTCCTCGATCGACTTCTTGGTGTAGTCGGTGGCTTCGGCGGCAAGCGCCTGCATGCCCTTGGAAACGGCGCCGAGCGACTGCGCGGCGAGTTCCATGTTGTCCTTGGAAGCCTTCTGGAGATCTTCGAACGAATTCATCATGACGGTGCCCTCTTGAGATGCTGGAGCGCTCTCTTGTTGCGCTGCACCCTAGATATATGCACTGCACAAAAACTGTCAAGTGCGATTTTTGCACTGCATCATAATTTTGCGTTTAACGGCTCCGTAACGACGTTTGGCGATGATGGTCCCCGGTCGATGCCAGCGTATCGGCGGTGACGGCGTTTGCGAGCAGGCGCCACACACGACCAGAAGACAGGGGTGTTCTCGTGTTGCGTATGCGTATTGGGTTGCGTCCGGCCGCGCTGCTTGCGGCTGTGTTTGCCGTGCTTGCCGTTTCCTCCTTCGTCCGCGAGGCGAAAGCGCAGGATCCGTCGCGCTATGCCGCCATCGTCATCGACGTGAACACCGGCGAGGTGATGTTCTCGCGCAATGCCGATGCGCGCCGGCACCCCGCCTCCATCACCAAGGTGATGACGCTTTATATCCTCTTCGAGGAACTGGACGCCGGCCGCATCAGCGAGACGACGCGCATGCAGGTCTCCGCCCGCGCGGCCGCCCAGCAGCCTTCGCGGCTCGGCCTGCGTGCCGGATCGTCGATCACCGTGCGCGATGCCATCCTCGCGCTGGTCACCAAATCGGCCAACGACGTCGCGGTCGTCATTGCCGAGCACATTTCCGGCTCCGAACGCGCCTTCGCCCGCCGCATGACTGAGACTGCCCGCCGCATGGGCATGGCCTCCACCACCTATCGCAATGCCTCGGGCCTGCCCAATTCCGAGCAGGTGACGACCGCCCGCGACCTTTCCATCCTCGGCCGCGCCATCCGCGAGCGCTTCCCGCGCCGCTTCCAGGTCTTCTCGACCCGCTCCTTCACCTATGCCGGCCGCACCTACCGCAACCACAACCGGCTGCTGGGCCGGGTCTCCGGCGTCGACGGCATCAAGACCGGCTACATTCGCGCTTCCGGCTTCAATCTTCTGACGACCGCCCGCCAGGGCGACCGGCAGATCGTGGCCGTGGTGCTGGGTGGCAACACCGGCCGCTGGCGCGACCGCCATATGGGCGAACTCGTGCGCCGTTTCCTGCCCCGCGCCTCGGCACGCCGCACTGCGCCGCAGCTTTTCGTCCGCTCGCCCTATGAAGCGCCGAACCCGGTGATGCGCGAGACGGTCCTGGTCGCCAGTGCTCCGGCCATCCCGCCGGCCCCGGTCGTCGCACCGGCCGATACCCAGATCATGACCGCGTCCGTGACCGTGCCCCTGCCCGTTCCGGCGCCGGAACCGGAAGCCGTCGGCGCCAACAACACCACTGCGCCGGCCGGCATCCTCGCCAACGAGGTCCCGAGCGAAGGCTGGACCATCCAGATCGGCGCATTGCCGAGCGAACGCGAAGCCGTCGCCCTGCTCGGCCGCGCGCGTCAGGAACTGGCGATGCTGTCGGAAGCGGCTCCCTATACCCAGCCCGTCGCGGTCAATGGCGGCACGCTCTACCGCGCCCGGTTCGGCGGCTTCGATGCGCGCGCAACCGCAAGGGCGGCCTGCGCCAACCTTGAACGGCGCGGCTATGCCTGCCTGGCGGTGCGTCCGGATCGCTAGGCCAAACCGGAAACCGATTGTTGTGTCTGACCTGAAGAGTTCTGCGTAGGAGGTCACCGATGGCGATTGAGAAGCACATCCTTGGCGAGATTGATCCGCGCGGCGAGCCACGTCGAACCGCCCCGATCGGGATGGACCTGCGCCATCAGGCGCCGGTGCGCAGCCCGGATTTCCGCCTCCCCGGCGCCCGGCGACAGGCCAAGGACCTCATAGGCCTCCTGTTCTGTCATGGCGCCCGGCTGCGCCGCGCCTCCATGCCGCGTCTTGCCGCCGAAGTCCGCGTCTTCACGCCAGCCGGAAAAACGGCGGTCGAGATACGACTCTAGAAGACGCAGGCTGTCGCCTTCGTCCAGAACCTCTTGTCGGAAGGCCATCAGGTCGCTGCGGCCAAGACCGGACAGCGACCGGCCCGCAAAGCGCCCTTTCAGAACCGTTCCGTCGACATCGCCGCTGTCGTGATCGAGCGTCATGGCCAGAAAGACCGAGCGCACGCTGCTGCTGCGGCCCGTTGAGGCGTCCGCCGCCTCCCCTTTGAAACCCCGCTTCAAAAGCATGCCGGCAAAAGCGGCAAGCGGTGCCGCCAAAGCGGCCCTGCCGGTCACCAGAAGCACACCGGCAAGCCCCATCAACAAACCCCCGCCGACTTTCTGTCCCTGCCGCATGGCGCGGGCGGGCGGCATGTTCACATAGCCGCGTCCGAGGAAGATGAGGCCGATCAGCACAAAAAGACCGAGAAGAAGAAAGGGCATCGGCACCTACCGCATCTGGCCGAGAAGCAGCCGCCCGGCCGTCCCGCCTTCGGCTTCCAGCGCCGTCATGCCGCCCGCTGCAAAGGCGGCCACCGCTGCCAGAAGATCGGCAAGCGCCTGCGGGGCCTTTGCATCGAAGCGGGCATAGGCTCCGCCGGTCAGACGCGCAAACTCCCTGTAGGCGGCTTCAACGTTGCGTTCGCGCCCTTCCTGGAAAAAGAACCCGCGAACGCCGAGCATACCGAGTTCTCCGGCCAGACGGCCGAGCCGGTCGGGATTTTCCTCCAGCGCATCGCCGATGAAGACGAAGGCGCCAAGTCCTTCGCCGGCCAGCTTGCGCATATGCGAAAAGACCCGGCCGATCTGCGTTTCTCCGGCACGGCAGTCGATCTTCGACATCAGCGTGCCGAGCGCAGCGCCATCGCGCACGAAGCGGCTCGCCCGGCATTCGCCAAAACCGCGATAATAAAGCAGTTGCACAGCCAGCCCGCCATGCCGGGCCGCTTCGACGAACATCCGGCCCTGCACCGCACAGGCTGCATCCCAGGTCGGCTGGCGGCTCATCGTGGCATCGAGCGCGAAGACCAGCTTGCCGCGGCGCACCGGCCCGCCCGCCGCGTGCACGGCTTGCGTGAAGGCGGCAATCTCCTCGGGCGCGGAGGCTGTCACGGCCCCGCCTCGCGTCGCGGCGACGTTCACATCGCCCTGCCGCTCGCTTGAGCCCGGCCGCTCGCGTGGTCTGACATCGCGCATCATGTCAGAAGATGTGGGGATTTTTGCCGTCCCTGCAAGGTGGTGATCGCCGAAGGGTGCCCTTGCAGCACACGCGGGCTCTGCTAGGGTCCGCCCGCTTTCAACCCGCCGAAAGGGAGCGACCCGAGGTGAGCGAACCCGTGATCTGCCGCACCACCGAGGATCTGCGCGCCAGCCTTTCCGAACACCGCAAGGCCGGTCGGCGCATCGTCATGGTCCCGACTATGGGCGCCCTGCATGCAGGCCACCGCAGGCTGATGCGCCATGCCCTCGACCTTGGCGATACGGTGGTCGCCTCGATCTTCGTCAATCCGACCCAGTTCGCACCCAACGAGGATTTCGACCGCTATCCGCGCCAGGAGGCGGTCGATGTCGGCGCCCTGGCCGCGGAAGGCGTGGAGACCGTCTTCATTCCCGATGTCACGGACATGTATGACGCTCACGATGCGACCCGCATCGTCATGAGCGGCCCGGCGGAAGGGCTGGAAAGCGATTTTCGCCCGCATTTCTTCGGCGGGGTCGCGACGGTGGTCTCGCGGCTGCTTCTGGCCGCCCTGCCCGATGCCGCCCTTTTCGGCGAGAAGGACTA
>JAGRKQ010000090.1:5593-7684 GCA_020442235.1 Hyphomicrobiaceae bacterium
GACGACGGCCTGGCGCTCTCTTCGCGCAACGCCTACCTTTCCGAGGAAGAACGCCGCACCGCGCCCGAGCTTCACCGCGCCCTCGAGACGGCGGCGCGCGCCATTCGCGACGGAGCGATGCCGGCAGCGGCCTGCGGCGCGGCGGTCGCAACGCTGGAAGAGGCCGGTTTCCGTCCCGACTATGTCGCTGCCCGCAATGCTGAAACCCTCGCCCCGCTTGAGGATGCCGCAAGCGAACCGGTCCGGCTTCTTGCCGCCGCCTGGCTCGGCAAGACCCGCCTCATCGACAACATCCCCGGCTGAGCCTTTCAGATAAGGCCCAGCTCGGCGAGCGCCTGACGCATGTCTTCGGGAAGATCGCCCGCGCCGTCGCGCTCCGGCAGATCCTCCGGCGCATCGGCAGCCTCAAGATAGCGCCAGCCCTGAAAGGCCCGGCGCGGCTGGGCGCGCGTGCGGGCAAGAACCGGCTCCATCACCAGATGGCACCGCTTGATCCCATCCTCATCCTTGAACGGGCGGATGTCGATCAACCTCTGGCGCGCCTGAACGACCCCCTTGATCACCCAGTAAAGCGAGCCGCCTTCGAGCAATTCATCCTTGCGGGCCGGCATCATGCGGGTCGTGTGGATCTGTTCGGCCGGTTCGCCCGCCGCGCGGCGAGCAGCCTGGCGCCGGGTGATCCAGTCTTGCAGATCCTCGACGCTGTCGGCGCCGACACAGAGCTTGATCAGGTGAAGCGTCATGGAATTGTGATAGCGCGTGGCTTTGCGACGTCAAACGCCTTCGCTTAGGTTTTCCAGAAGGCAGGGCCGTGGCGATCCTGCCGGCAAACCAGCAGGAGATCTGACCATGAGCGTCGCGCGCGTGACCGAAATCACCTCATCCTCCACCGAAGGTCTGGAAGACGCGATCAACAAGGGCATCGAGCGGTCCTGCCGCACCCTGTCGAACGTCGAGGGCGCCTGGGTTCAGGACATCAAGCTCGTGGTGCGCGACAACAAGGTCGCCGAATGGCGGGTCAACATGAAGGTGACCTTCGTTCTCAGCGACTGAGCCGCCTCACGCGTCCTCCTCGGGCTCGAAGCGCAGGATAACCGCCCCGGCGTTCACCTGCTCGCCGGCGGCGGCATGGACGGCGGCGATCACGGCCGCGCGCGAGGCGCTGACGCTGTGCTCCATCTTCATCGCCTCGACGATGAAAAGCCGGTCGCCTTTCTTGACCTGCGCACCCGGCGCGACGGCGATCTCCACGATCCGCCCGGTCATCGGCGAGACCGCCTCGTCCGAGGTGCCCACGTCTTCCTCGATCCGGTAGGAAGGCCAGGTCAGCGTGGTCGAGCGCCCCGCTTCCAGCACAACGACACGGTCCGGAAGATCGACCAGCGTTGCCCCGTCTCCCCCCTCGACGAATGTCGGCGGCGTGCCGCGATAGCTGACGCTGAGCCCGTCCTCGTCCCAGTCGGCCTGAATCTCCGAAAGCGCGCCATCGACCTCGACCGCCAGCGAAAGCGGTGCCGAGGGCATGAGGCGGAAGCCGCCATTGCCGGCAAAGGGCGTCGCCCAGTGCGGCCGCGGCACCGCCTGGCGTTTTCGCTCCACAAGCCGCAACCCGCCCAGCGCAACCGCCGCCCGCGACGGCTTCAACGCGTCCATCAGGATGTCGAGCTTGCGGTCGATGAGCCCGGTATCGAACGCGCCGGCGGCAAAATCCTGATCGCGCAGCAGACGCACCAGAAAGGCCGCATTGGTCTTCGGCCCGGCCACCACGGTGTCGCACAGGGCCAGGGCCAGCGCCTCGAGCGCTTCGGCCCGCGTCGGCGCATGGGCGATCACCTTGGCGATCATCGGGTCGTAGAAAGGCGTCACCGTATCGCCCTCCTCCACGCCGGTGTCGATGCGCACCCCCTCCTCTTCGGGGAAGGCCAGCGCCTCCAGCGTGCCCGTTGCCGGCAGGAAACCCTGCGCGGGATCTTCGGCATAAAGGCGCGCCTCGACCGCGTGGCCCGTGATCGCAAGCGCCTCCTGCCTCATGGGAAGCGCCTCGCCGGAGGCCACCCGCAACTGCCACTCGACGAGGTCGAGCCCGGTGAT